>JAATFS010000111.1 GCA_015655035.1 Lysobacterales bacterium
CCTTGGCCTGGATCTCGATGTCCGAGGCCATGCCGCGTGCACCGCCGCTGGGCTGGTGGACCATGATCCGCGCGTTGGGCAGCGCCACGCGCATGCCCGGTTCGCCGGCCGCGAGCAGGAAGCTGCCCATTGATGCGGCCTGGCCGACGCACACCGTGCGAACCTTGGGCTTGATGTACTGCATGGTGTCGTGGATCGCCATGCCGGCAGTGACCACGCCGCCCGGCGAATTGATGTAGATGCTGATGTCCTTTTCCGGGTTTTCCGCTTCCAGGAACAGCAGCTGGGCCACGATCACGTTGGCCATGTGGTCGTCGATCGGACCGACCAGGAAAATCAGGCGCTCCTTCAGCAGGCGCGAGTAGATGTCGTACGCACGTTCGCCGCGACTGGTCTGTTCGACCACCATCGGCACCAGGTTCAGGGCTCTCGTCACATTGTCCACGCGGGGATCTCCTGCTTTTTTTTGAATCCCCGCACAGGGTTGTGCGGGCTTTTGCGGCGGGACCCGCATCGCTGCGGGCACTTACGACGGACCGGAATTACTGGCGAATGGCGTCCTGGAACGACAGCGGCTGCTCGGTGTGCTGCGCACGCTCGGCAATCCAGTCGATGACCTGTTCTTCCATCACGCGGCTCTGCAGCCCACCCATCAACTGGGGATCGTTACGGTACATCTCAATGACCTGTTCCGGCTCCTCGTAGGTCGAGGCAATCAGACGCAGCGTTTCACTGACGCGCTTGGGGTCCAGGCGCAGCTCGTTGCGGCGAGCCACTTCGCCGACCAGCAGGCCGACCAGCACGCGCTTGCCGGCAGCCTCGACGAAGCCCAGATGGGCGTCGGCAGGCACGTCACCGGGGTTGCGGCCACTGCGGCGAATCTGATCCACCTGCTGGGCCAGCATCGAGCGCGCCTCATTTTCTACCAGGCGCGGCGGCATTTCGACGTGCGCATAGGCTGCGATCAGCTGCTCGCCGACCTCGCGACGCAGGCGATTCATCAGCGCGCCCTTCAGCTCGCGCTCCAGGTTGGTGCGGATATCGACGCGGAACTGCTCCAGGTCGCCACTCTTCACGCCGAAGCTCTTGATGAATTCCTTGTTCACTTCCGGCAATACCGGTTCCGAGACCTCGATCGCCTTGAGGAAGACCTGCACGGCCTTGCCAGCCAGCTGCGGCACGCGCCAGTCGGCCGGGAAATCGACCGCCAAGGTCTTCTCCTCGCCCTTGGCCAGTCCTTCCAGGCCCTTTTCGATTTGATCGAACATCACGCCGGAGCCAAGCACGCTGCTACCGGTCTCCACGCCTTCGGCCGGCAGGCGCTCGTCGCCGGCCTGCGACCAGGTCTCCAATGCGACCAGATCACCGGCCTGCGCGCCGCGCTCGACCGGCTGCCAGGTGCGACGCTGCAGTTGCAGGTTCTCGATCATCTGGTCGATGTCGGCGTCGGTCACTTCGGCGGTGTGGCGGGTCACCTTCAGCGCGGCAACGTCGATATCGCCGAAGTCAGGCACCACTTCGAAGGTCGCGACGAAATCCAGCTCGCCCTCGCCCGTCTTGTCGATGCGCGGACTGCCAGCGAGGCGCAGCGAATGCTCGCGCACAGCCGAATCGAAGGTTTCGCGCAGCAGGCCGTCGAGCGCTTCGGCACGCACTTGCTGACCGAAACGCTGCTCGATCACCTTGGTCGGCACCTTGCCGGGACGGAAGCCCTTGATCCGCGCGGTACGCGCGATCTCGCGCAAGCGACCGCCCACGTGGGTCTGCAAGCGCTCTTCCGGCAGAGTGAAGGTCAGCCGGCGTTCCAGGTTGCCGGTGGATTCGATCGAAGCTTGCATGTTGACTCCTGCCACCGACAGCCAGAGGGTCGGCACGATATTGAGGGATGCGGGTTGGGCGGGCTGGTGAAACCACCCGAGCCCTATAGTTTCGCTGATTACTGCGGCCGCTGCCAGCGGCGCGGGAGCAAGCCCCCGTCGAAAAGACCGAGCCAGCCCAGCCTGCTACGCCACGCTGGTGATACGCACGGCGGGCGACAGCGGCGACTGGCATCCGCCGGAACGTCAATGGTGCGAAAGGGGGGACTCGAACCCCCACGCCTTACGGCGTCAGAACCTAAATCTGGTGCGTCTACCAATTCCGCCACTTTCGCAAGGCAGTTCCGCCAGGACCTATTGTTGCAGGGACCCCGGCAAAGAAAAAGGCATCCGCACTGCGGATGCCTTTTCGATTTTGGTGGGCCGTCAAGGATTCGAACCTTGGACCTATTGATTAAGAGTCAACTGCTCTACCAACTGAGCTAACGGCCCTGAAACTAGTCGCACATTATATGTGCATTTTTGCCTCGTTGCAACACCCGCGAGACGTCGGGTCAAACATCCAGTGGGGTGGCTGAGGGGACTCGAACCCCCGACATCTGGAATCACAATCCAGTACTCTAACCAACTGAGCTACAGCCACCACTGAAACTTCTTCCTACCCGGTGCCACCAATGGCGCGCCCGACAGGACTCGAACCTGTAACCGCCGGCTTAGAAGGCCGGTGCTCTATCCGGTTGAGCTACGGGCGCCCGGACCGGATTGTCGCATTCCCGCACTCCTTCGACAGCAGTGGTCGGGGTAGAGGGATTCGAACCCCCGACATCCTGCTCCCAAAGCAGGCGCGCTACCAGACTGCGCTATACCCCGGCGGAACGGACCTTTCGTCACCACGAGGGCTGGAAAGGTCGGCTATTGTGGGAACGACACGCGCCGATGTCAATGACGCAGCGAAATTTTTCCTTTCCGCTATCCTTCGTTAAGCGCCACCTCGCGGCACACGCTCATCTACAGGAAGACACAACTATGCGTAGCGGCAACCCTGCCCTCCAGGACTCCACATTCCTCGACCTCGGTACCGGCGCGGTCGTTACCCGCGATAGCGCGGCGATGACGATCAATGGCACCGTCAACAAGACCGGCGCATTGCTGCTGCTGGCGCTGTTGACCGCTGCATTCGCCTGGAACCAGGCCGTCGGCGTGGATGGCCTGCCGCTGCCCGCTGCCAAGCTGTACATGCTCGTCGGCGCCATCGGCGGACTGGTGTTCGCGCTGGCCACGATCTTCAAGAAGACCTGGGCACCGGTGACCGCCCCACTCTATGCGTTGCTGGAAGGCTTCTTCCTGGGTTCGATCTCGGCGGTGTACGAAGCGCGCTTCAACGGCATCGTGTTCCAGGCGGTACTCCTGACCTTCGGCACACTGTTCGCGCTGCTGTTCGCCTATCGCAGCGGACTGATCCGCGCCACCGAGAACTTCAAGCTGGGCGTGGTTGCGGCCACCGGCGGCATCGCGCTGGTGTACCTGGCGACGATGGTGCTGGGCTTCTTCAACGTCAACGTTCCTTTCATCCACGAGTCCGGGCTGATCGGTATCGGCTTCAGCCTGTTCGTGGTGGTGATCGCGGCACTGAACCTGGTGCTTGACTTCGACTTCATCGAAAACGGCGTGGAGCAAGGCGCGCCGAAGTACATGGAGTGGTATGGCGCGTTTGGCCTGATGGTGACGCTGGTGTGGCTCTACATCGAATTCCTGCGACTGTTGTCCAAGCTGCAGTCCCGGAACTGATTTGACAGAGTTCGCAAGGTAGGAACTGGGACTCGCGAACGCGGACGTCCAGCCACCACCGGATCCAAGCAAAAGAAAGGGCGCCACAGGCGCCCTTTCTTGTATCGCAACTGGCTGCGTCGCTCAGAGGCGGCTGGCGATTGCCTTGGCAAAGCCCAGGGTGTTGCCGCTGCCGCCCAGGTCGGGGGTCAGCGAATCCTTGGCTTCCAGCGTGGCCACGATGGCCTTGCGCAGGCGCTCGGCATTCTGCGGCTGGCCGACATGGTCCAGCAGCTGCGCCGCGCCCAACAGCAGCGCGCACGGATTGGCCTTGCCCTGGCCGGCGATGTCGGGTGCGGAGCCGTGCACGGCCTCGAAGATCGCCGCATCGGTGCCGATGTTGGCACCCGGGGCCAGGCCCAAGCCACCCACCAGACCGGCGCACAGATCCGAGAGGATGTCGCCGAACAGGTTGGTGGTGACGATGATGTCGAACTGCTCCGGACGCATCACCAGTTGCATGCAGGTGTTGTCGACGATCATTTCCTGGAATTCGATTTCCGGGTACAGCGCGGCGACTTCGCGTGCGACCTTCAGGAACAGGCCCGAAGTCGACTTGATGATGTTGGCCTTGTGCACCGCGGTGACCTTCTTGCGGCCGGTGGCACGCGCCAGGTCGAAGGCGTAGCGGACGATGCGCTCGGAGCCCTTGCGGGTGACGCGCGTAACGGAAACGGCGGTCTCACCGTCAGCGGAGACTTCCTGGCCTTCGCTCAGGTAGGCACCTTCGGTGTTCTCGCGCACCGTGATCAGGTCCACGCCATCGGCGAAACGCGACTTGGTGTTCGGGAACGACTTGGCCGGACGCACGTTCGCGTACAGGTCGAACTTGCGGCGCAGGGCCACGTTGATCGAGCTGAAGCCTTCGCCGACCGGAGTGGTCAGCGGGCTCTTCAGGGCCACCTTGTTCTTGGCGATCGAGGCCAGCGTGGCCTCTGGCAGCAGGTCGCCATGTTTTTCGAGGGCGACCAGGCCGGCATCGGCGTATTCGTAGGTCAGTCCAGCCTGCAGGGCATCGAGCACGAACAGGGTGGCATCCATGATCTCCGGGCCGATACCATCGCCGCGGATGACCGTGATTGTCTGCGTCATAGGATTGGAATTTCCGAACAGAGGGGGGAGCGCCGACCGGAAGCCCGGAACACAGGCGCGGGGAAGTTACAGCAGCAATTATGCCCGATCCCGGCGATCGACCCCACACCTACCTTGGTCTAAAACGCAACGCGCCGCCCGCAGGCGGCGCGCATCAACGGCTTGCGCGGCCTCAGCCGTGCGCATGCTCGGCCGGGGCAGGAGCCGCCCCGCCCTCGAGCTGATCGAGGAAATCGACCGCCCGGCGCAGATGCGGGATCACGATCGAGCCCCCCACCACCAGGCCCACCGAGAACGTCTCGAAGAACTCTTCCCGGGTGACGCCAGCGTCCTTGCACTGGGCGACGTGGTAGCTGATGCAATCGTCGCAGCGCAGCACCATCGAGGCGACCAGGCCCAGTAGCTCCTTGGTCTTCAGGTCGAGCGCGCCGGCCTGGTAGGTCTGGGTATCCAACGCGAAAAACCGGCGCACGACCTGGTTGGGCTCGGCCAGGATGCGCTGATTCATGCGCTGGCGGAACTCGGTGAACTCGCGCAAACGGTCCTCGGCGCCCTGCTCCGGTGCGGTCATGCCGCGCTCCCCGGCTGGCCTGCGAACAGCGGCTCGAGCTTGCCGGCGCGGTGCAGCGCCATCATGTCGTCGTAGCCACCGACGTGCACGTCACCGATGAAGATCTGCGGCACGCTGGTGCGCTTGGCCAGCGCGACCATCTTCTCGCGCTCGGCCGGATCCTGGTCGATACGGATCTCATTCCAGCTCTGGCCCTTGCTCTTGAGGAAGTTCTTGGCGGCCACGCAGTACGGGCAGATGGCGGTGGAGTACAGGGTGATCAGCGGGGCGGCAGCGCCCTCTCCGGCAATATCTTGGCTCACGGGAAACTCGCGATGGGTTCTGGGGTCATACATATGGTAGCGGCCCGCTGGAATTTCGAGGCCGCTACCGCAACACTGTGGATCAACCGCTGGATTCACTCGGCCCCCTTCCGCAGCCGTCGTGCTTTGCCCCACCGATCAGGGAACCCGCTTTGCGTCTCTCGCGCCTCATGCCGCTTGCCGTCGTCACCCTGGCCGTTGCCACGGGCTCACTGCCCGCACAGGAAAGCCGACTGCCCGACATCGGCTCGTCGGCCGGCGAGCTGCTGACCCCGGCGCGCCAGGCCGAATACGGCCAGATGATGCTGGCCGAGCTGCGCAACTATGGCTACGTGCTCAGCGACCCGCTGATCGACGACTGGCTACAGACCATGGGTTCGCGCCTGGGTGCCAACAGCGACCAGCCACGGCAGCCGTTCACTTTCTTCATGTTGCGCGAGCGCCAGATCAACGCCTTCGCCACGCTCGGCGGCTATATCGCGGTGAACGCCGGACTGGTGCTTACCGCCGAACGCGAGGACGAAGTGGCCGCCGTGTTGTCGCATGAGATCGCGCACGTCACCCAGCAACATGTGTTGCGCGGCGTCGAGCGCGCCCAGCGCGACCAGATCCCGATCCTGCTGGGCATGCTCGCGGCGGTGATCGCCGCGCAGCAGGCCGGCGGAAATTCCAGCGGCGATGCCACCATGGCCAGCATCACCAGCGCCATGGGGCTGATGGCGCAGCGGCAGATCAACTACACCCGCTCCAACGAGTCGGAGGCCGATCGCCTGGGCATCCGCACGCTGGCCCGCAGTGGTTACGACGTCGATGCGATGTCCGGATTCTTCGAGCGCATGTCGCTGGCGATGCGTGGCAACGAAGGCGGCTACAGTGCGCCCGACTACCTGCAGACCCACCCGATCAGCACCACCCGCATCAGCGAGGCCAAGGCCCGCGCCGAACAGATGAAGAGGGACACGGTGCTGCTGACCACCCAGGTGCCCGGCGGCACCCGTCAGGAACGGGTGAACCCCTCCGACCCGTCATTGTCCGAGCCCCTGGGCGCTTCCAGCAACCTGCTGCTTCCCTATACGTTCCAGTTACCGGTGAACAGCTTGTCGCGCGGCGCCAGCGGACAATTCGACTGGGCCAAGGAACGCCTGCGCGTGCTCAGCGCCAATACCCCGGACGCGGCGATCCGCGAATACGAGAACCTGCGTCGTGGCGCCAAGCAGGGCCTGAGCGAGGCACAGCGCTATGGCCTGGCGCTGGCCAAGCTGCGCAATGGCGGCAGCCCGATGGAAGCCACCCACGCACTGGCCGCGCTGCTGGAGCAGCAACCGGGCAACCTGTGGCTGGAGCTGGCGCTGGGCGAGGCCCAGTCGCGAGCAGGCCAGCGCGAGCAGGCCAACCAACGCTTCGACGCCTTGAGCAAGCGCCTGCCGGACAACCGCGCAGTCGCCCTGACCTACGCTGGCATCCTCAACGAGCAGGCGTCGGCCGACTCGGGCAAGCGCGCCCAGGCACTGCTGGGGCCATTGCTGCGAACAGCAGGCGATGACCCGGTGTTCCAGCAAACCTATGCCCGCGCCAGCGAACTGGCCGGCGACACCATCCGCGCCAGCGAAGCCTATGCCGAGGCAGCCTTTCTCAACGGGCGCCCCGAACAGGCACTGATGCAGCTGCAGGCGTTGAAGAAGCAGGACCTGGACTACGTGACGCGCGCCCGCGTGGACGCGCGCATCACCGCGATCACCCCGACCGTGCTGGAAATGCGCCGGCAAGGCGTGCGCGACCCGGACCTGTCGGGACCATGACTGTCATCACTGTCACATTTGAGTCATGAAACCGTAGTCTACTGGTGCTCAACCGAAAGACTGATGGTGCCTACGCGTGCAAAAACGCATCCTGATCGTCGATGACGAACCCGCGATTCGCGACATGGTGGCCTTCGCCCTGCGCAAGGGCGAATTCGAACCGGTGCATGCCGGCGATGCCCGCGAGGCGCAGACCGCGATCGCGGACCAGGTCCCGGACCTGATCCTGCTGGACTGGATGCTCCCGGGCACCAGCGGGCTGGACCTGGCTCGGCGCTGGCGCAAGGAATCGCTGACCCGCGAGATCCCGATCATCATGCTCACCGCCCGTGGCGAGGAAAACGATCGCGTCGGTGGGCTTGAGGCCGGTGTCGATGACTACGTGGTCAAGCCATTCTCCGCCCGCGAGCTGCTGGCCCGGATCCGCGCGGTGATGCGCCGCGCCCGCGATGACGACGAGGACGGCAGCGTTTCTGTCGGCGCGCTGCGGATCGACGGCGCTGCCCACCGGGTGTTCGCCGGGGACGCGGCGGTGGCGATCGGTCCGACCGAGTACCGCCTGCTGCACTTCTTCATGACCCACCCCGAACGCGTCTATACCCGCACGCAACTGCTGGACCACGTCTGGGGCGGCAGTGTCTATGTGGAGGAGCGCACGATCGATGTGCACATCCGCCGGCTGCGCAAGACGCTGGAACCGTTCGGCCTGGAAAACATGGTGCAGACCGTGCGCGGTTCGGGCTACCGTTTCTCGTCGGCAACCTGATACTGCCCGCGCAGACGACCCAAGCCTTTCGGCCCCCAGTCCCTACCCCATGCCTCAACACATCCGTTCCGCCTGGTTCAAGACCCTCGGCACCCTGGCGCTGATATTGAGTACTGCGCTGGTGCTCGGCCTGATCGCCGGCCATGCCTGGATGGCGCTGGCGCTGACCTCGTTGGGGGTACTGGCCTGGCACTACTGGCGACTGCGCCGGGTGCTGCAACGGTTGACCGCGCGCCAGCGCTGGGAGCCGGCTCACAGCAATGGCGCCTGGAACGAGCTGGATCGCCTGCTGTACCGCAGCCAGGCCGAAATGCGCGCGCGCAAGCGGCGGCTGCTGGACATGCTGCGCACGTATCGTGCCGCCGCCGCCGCACTGCCGGATGCGGTCGTCGTGGTCGACCGCAATTCCCAGCGCGTGCAGTGGTTCAACGAAGCCGCCGGCAGCCTGCTCGGCCTGCTCTATCCGGGCGACCTCGGCGTATCGGTGGTCGAACGCCTGCAACCGTTGCCGCTGGCGCATTGGCTGGCGGCCGGGCGCAACGCCGAGCCGATGCTCGATGCCGCCTCGCCGCTCGATCCGGACATGCGCCTGAACCTGCGCCTGATCCCCTACTCCGACGACTACTGGCTGCTGGTCGCGCGCGACGTCAGCAAGCTGCTGCGTCTGGAACAGGTCCGCCGCGACTTTGTCGCCAATGTCTCGCACGAACTACGCACGCCGCTGACCGTGGTGCATGGCTATCTGGACATGCTCGATCCAGAGGATTTTCCCGATTCCGGGCCGATGCTGGTGGAGATGCGCAAGCAATCACAGCGCATGGCCCAGTTGGTCGAAGATCTGTTGACGCTGTCGCGACTGGAATCGCAGGAAGACATTGGCGAGGAACACGTGGCGATGGCACCGATGCTGGCGACCCTGCGCCGCGAGGCCGAAGCCTACAGTCAGGGGCGGCACACCATCGAGGTGAAGGACGAAGCCGGATGCGACCTGCTCGGATCGAACAAGGAACTGCACAGCGCGTTTTCCAACCTGGTCACCAACGCGGTGCGCTACACACCGGCCGGCGGCACGGTCACCGTGACGTTCGCGCGAGAGCGCGACGGCGCGGAGCTGGCGGTACGCGACAGCGGCTACGGCATCCCGGCGTCGCATTTGCCGCGCATCACCGAACGGTTCTATCGCGTCTCCAGCAGCCGCTCGCGCGAGAGCGGCGGCACCGGGCTCGGCCTGTCGATCGTCAAGCATGTATTGGGCCTGCACCAGGCTCGCCTGGAGATCGAAAGCGAGGTCGGCAAGGGCAGCGAATTCTCTTGCCATTTCGGCAACGCTCGCGTGATTGCACGCGATAGCGCCGCACCGTTGTCACGCTCGGCGTGATATGAAGTAGCTGTGGTCTGCACGTAGTTTTTATTTTCCGGCAGGCCGTCGTTGCCGGCACTACGGTAGCGGTTCCGACCGGTTCGACATCCCCGCATTCCACCTGACTTCGATCCACATTCCCCATGGCCAACGCCAAGAAATCCGTCGACATCGCTCCGCCCACCGATACCAGCACCGATCCCTTGCGCGCCCCGGCGCTGTACCTCAATCGCGAGCTATCGCAACTGGATTTCAACTTCCGCGTACTGGCACAGGCGCTGGACGAACAGATACCGCTGCTGGAGCGGCTGCGCTTCCTCTGCATCTCCTGCACCAACCTGGACGAGTTCTTCGAGATCCGCGCCGCGACCGTGCGTCACGCTCAGGAGTTCGGCTTGCCGCCGGCGCCGGACGGCATGAGCCCGGGCGCCATCCTCGGCGCCGTGCACGACCGCGCCGCAAAACTCGTCGAGCAGCAATATCACTGCTGGAACAACGTACTGCGCCCGGCGCTGGCCGATGTCGGCGTCGGCGTACTGGGACGCAATTCGTGGACGCCGCGGCAGAAGCGCTGGCTGCGTGCGTACTTCCGCAACGAGATCATGCCGGTGTTGTCGCCGCTGGGGCTGGACCCCTCGCATCCGTTCCCGAAGATCCTCAACAAGACCCTCAACATCGTCGTGGTACTGGAAGGCACCGACGCGTTCGGTCGCGCCGGCCACTTGGCGATCGTGCGTGCGCCCCGCTCGCTGCCACGCATCATCCAGCTGCCCGAGAGCCTGTCCACACCGGGCGGGCAGACCTTCGTGTTCCTGTCCTCGGTCCTATCGGCGTTCGTCAGCGAGATGTTCCCGGGCATGGAGGTCAAGGGTGCCTATCAGTTCCGCGTGACCCGCAATTCCGAACTGGTGGTGGACGAGGAGGAAGTGGAAAACCTGGCGCTGGCGCTGCGCGACGAATTGGTCGACCGTGGCTATCGGCCTGCGGTGCGGCTGGAAATCGCCGAGGATTGCCCTACCCCGATCGTACGCACGTTGCTGCTGAATTTCGGTTTGCCGGACAATGCGGTGTATCGCATCGGCGGCCCGGTCAACCTGAGCCGCGTCAACCAGGTCTACGACCTGGTCCAACGCCCGGAGCTGAAGTACCCGCCGTTCATTCCACGCACGCTGCGCGACAGCGAGATCATCTTCGAGACCGTCGCCAAGGGCGACGTGCTGCTGCACCACCCGTTCGACGCGTTCACCGCGGTATTGGACCTGATCCGCCAGTCCGCTATCGACCCCAACGTGCTGGCGATCAAGCAGACGCTGTACCGCACCGGCAAGGACTCGGCGATCGTCGATGCGCTGGTGGTCGCCGCCCGCAACGGCAAGGACGTCACCGTGGTGGTGGAACTGCGGGCGCGCTTCGACGAGGAAGCCAACCTTGGCCTGGCCGACAAGTTGCAGGAGGCCGGGGTGCAGGTGGTCTACGGCGTGGTCGGCTACAAGACCCACGCCAAGATGCTGTTGATCGTGCGCCGCGAAGGCCGCAAGCTGCGCCGCTACGTGCACCTGGGCACCGGCAACTACCACAGCGGCACCGCCCGCCTGTACACCGACCTGAGCCTGATCACCGCCGACCCCGAGATCGGCAACGACGTGCACCTGCTGTTCCAGCAGTTGTCCGGACTGGCGCCGCGGATGAAGTTGCAACGCTTGCTGCAATCGCCATTCACCCTGCACGCCGGCGTATTGCAGCGAATCGAGCGCGAGACGGGCCTGGCACGCGAGGGCCGTCCCGGCCGCATCATCGCCAAGATGAACGCATTGAACGAGCCGCAGGTGGTACGTGCGCTCTATGCCGCTTCGCAGGCCGGCGTGCAGATCGACCTGATCGTGCGTGGCGCCTGTACCTTGCGGCCTGGCGTACCCGGCGTCTCGGACAATATCCGCGTGCGCTCGATCGTGGGGCGCTTCCTGGAACACAGCCGGGTGTACTGGTTCGGCAACGATGGGACGCCGGAGCTGTTCTGCGCCAGTGCCGACTGGCTGGAGCGCAACCTGCTGCGGCGCGTGGAAACCTGCTTCCCGATCCTGGATCCGGCACTGGCGCAGCGCATCCATGCCGAGGTGCTGCAAAACTACCTCGACGACAACGTCGCCGCCTGGGAGCTCGACGCTCAGGGCATCTACCACAAGCGCACGCCCGCGCCCGGCGAAACCCCGCACTCGGCCCAGATGACCTTGATGGACGCGTTATGAGGCTGCGCTCACGGCCGATGCTCGCCATCGGCTA
>JAATFS010000289.1 GCA_015655035.1 Lysobacterales bacterium
GACCACAGCGGGCGGCCAAAGCCCACCGAGAACCGCAGTACCTTCACCCCACAGCGGCGCGCGACCCAGTAATGGCCGAATTCATGGAACGTCACCAATACGCCCAGGCTGACGATCATCCACCAGACTGAGCCGATGAAATCACCCATGGATGCGGCTCGATTGCGTGGAACGGTCAGACATGAAGGGCGTATTGGGCAAGGGCAAGTTCGGTGATCCTGCGGGCCTGGGCATCCAGGGCCAGCAGGTTTTCCAGAGTATCGGCATTCTCTCGCGGAAGTGTGGTCAACGCGTGTTCGACCAAGGCGGGAATGGCTAGGAAACCGATCCTGCCCTGAAGAAAGGCTGAAACGGCGACTTCATTGGCAGCGTTCAGGATCGCCGGAGCGCCGCCACCGGCGTTCATGGCGTCCCATGCCAGCGCCAGACACGGGAAGGCATGCAGGTCCGGGGCCTCGAAGTCCAATCGCCCCTGGCGCAGCAAATCCAGTCCGGAGACACCGGATTCGATCCGTTCCGGCCATGCCAGGCCGACGGCAAGCGTGGTGCGCATGTCCGGCAGGCCCAGTTGCGCCAGGGTGGAGCCGTCCACGAACTCGACCAGCGAATGCACCAGGCTCTGCGGATGCACGACCACCTCGATGCGATCGCCCGCTAGCGCGAACAGGTGATGCGCCTCGATGACCTCGAGCCCCTTGTTCATCAGCGTGGCCGAATCCACCGAGATCTTGGGGCCCATCGACCACTTCGGATGCGCCACCGCCTGGGCCGGGGTGACTTCAGCCAATTCGGCGCGGCTACGGCCACGGAACGGACCGCCGGAAGCGGTCAGCACCACCTTGCGCACGCCTTGGCTGGCATCGCGCGAGCGCAGGCATTGGAAGATCGCGCTGTGCTCGCTGTCGATGGGGATGATTTCGGCACCGGCCGCGCTGGCGGTACGGGTCAGCAGCTCGCCTGCCAGCACCAGCGATTCCTTGTTGGCCAGCAGCAGGCGCTTGCCCGCGCGCGCGGCCGCCAGGGTCGAGTGCAGCCCGGCAGCGCCCACGATCGCGGCCACCACGCTGTCGCAGGCTTCGCTGGCGGCCAGGGTTTCTATGGCCGCTGCGCCTGCATGCGCCTGGGTGGCCAGGCCGGCGGCACGCAAGCCATCACGCAGTTCGGCGAACAGTGCCGGCTCGGCGATTACCGCATGATCTGGCCGGTGCCGTACGCATAGCGCCAGCAGCGCGCGCACGTTGTTGCCGGCGGACAATACGCTGGCGCGCAGCCGCTGCGGATGCCGGGCGATCACGTCCAGTGCGGAGGCGCCGATGGAACCGGTGGCGCCGAGCACGGCGACCTGACGTGGAGCGATTGAGGTGGTCATGCTCAGAAGCCGAAGATTTCCTTGCCCAGGGCGAATACCGGGAGCGCGGCCAGTACGCCGTCGATCCGGTCCAGCACCCCGCCATGCCCTGGAATGACATTGCCCGAGTCCTTGGCGCCGGCATGGCGCTTGAGCAGGCTCTCGAACAGGTCACCCAGCACCGAGGCGAGCACGGCGACCGTGGCGACCACCAACAGGCCGGGCAGATGTGCCATGTCGAGGCCAGCCATCAGGCCAAAGCCAGCGGCCACGGCCAACCCTGCGAGCAATCCGCCGAGCAGCCCTTCGATGGTCTTGTTCGGGCTGATGCGCGGCGCCAGCTTGTGCTTGCCGAAGTGGCGGCCGGCGAAATAGGCGCCGGAGTCGGCGGCCCAGACCATGGCCAGCGCGGTCAACAGCCACAGGTGCCCATTCGTGGGGCTGGCATGGATCAATACCAGCGATGCCCAGGCAGGGATGATCGCAAGGGTGCCGGCGGCCAGCTTGAACGCACGTGCAGAGCCGTCGCTCTGGTTGGCACCGAAGTTGAAGAAGCGCAGCCAGCCCAGGGCGAGCAGCCACCACGCCACGCCGATCAGGGTGCAGATCTGGAACAGCACCAGTGAACCGGCCGAGCCCCAGACCAGCAGCACCATCAGCAGCAAATTCAGTGCCACCAGCACGGTACGCGGCAGGCTGTCGTCGATGCCGGACAGCTTGAACCATTCCCACAGGCCAGTGAGGCAGACGATCGCCACCACGGCTGCCAGCCACTGGGTCGGCAACAGCAGGATGGCGCAGATCGCGGCTGGGGCCATGATCAGCGCGGCGATCACGCGGGTCTTGGTCATGCCGACGTCGCCTCCGCTGCGCGGGTGGCGATCTGGGCGCTGGTCAGCCCGAACCGGCGTTCGCGCTGGGCGTAATCGTCCAGCGCCTGCTGCAGCACATGGGCGTCGAACTCCGGCCACAGCGCCTCGGTGAACCA
>JAATFS010000376.1 GCA_015655035.1 Lysobacterales bacterium
ACATTCGCGGCAATGATGATGCCCGCGCCGATCACGGTATGGCGTTCGATCGTTTCGCCGAACAGCCACCAGCCCAGCAGCACCACCAGCGGCAGTTGCATGAAGCCGATCGGTTGCAGTGCCGAGACCTCACCGAGCTTCAATGCACGCGTCCAGAACACCTGGCCGCCGGTGCCGAAAACGCCGGCCGCCACCAGCCACAGCCAATCCCAGCCCTGCGGCCAGCTCCACTGGTACAGGGCGGGAATGAGCGACATCGGCACCCAGAACAGATAGGTGTAGAACACCACCGTGTCGGGCGGGTCCAGCTGCGAGAGTTGTTTGATCTGGATTGCCACCAGCGCGCTGATCACGGCGGCGAGCAAGGCCACCAGCAGCCCGGGGCTGAACGCCGCCGAGCCTGGCTGCAAGATGACGAGCACGCCGATGAAGCCGGCAGCGACGGCCAGCCAGCGGCGCACGCGTACCTGCTCGTGCAGCCATATCACCGCCAGGACGGTGACGAACAGCGGCGTGGAATACGACAGCGAGATCGCCTGCGACAGGGGTAAATGCCCGATCGCCCAGAAGCCGCACAGCATCGAGACCAGGCCGATCGAGGTCCGCATCAGGTAGCGGGGCAGATGGGCGGTACGCGGCAGGGGCTTGCCGGGACGCACGACCAGCGGCAACAACACCAGCAAGCCGACGGCATTGCGGAAGAACGCCACCTCGGTGGTGGCGATGTGGGCCGAAGCCAGGCGGATGGCGATGGCCATCAGGCCGAAGGACACGGTGCTTATCAGCATCAGTCCGGCAGCGTATAGAGGCCCCTGACGGGCTATCACCAATGCGCTCCGATCACGCGTGGTTCCGGCTCGATGATCACCGCAAAACGCTCGCGTACCGTGTCGGCGATGCGCCGCGCCAGCGCCAGCAGCTCCGCGCCGCTGGCGTGGCCATGATTGACCAGCACCAGTGCGTGATCGGCCGAGATCCCGGCATCGCCTTCGCGCAGGCCTTTCCAGCCGCACTGTTCGATCAGCCACGCTGCCGACAGCTTGCCCTGGCCCTCATGCTCGCCAGGGAACACCGGCATATCCGGGAATTGATGGCAGAGCACCCCTATCTGTTCCTGCGGCAGTACCGGGTTCTTGAAGAAGCTGCCGGCGTTGCCCAGTACATCGGGGTCGGGCAGCTTGCGCCGGCGCAGGTTGATCACGGCCTGGGCCACGTCCGGCGCGCCTGGCATGTCCGCCCCCATTGCGGCCAGTTCGTCGCGGATGCCGGCATAGTCCAGTCGAAGTTCGTGCAGCAGCGGCAAGCGCAGCTCCACTGCCACGATCAGGTAGCGATCCGGTTCGCGCTTGAAGCGACTGTCGCGGTAACCGAAGCCGCATACTTCGCGATCCAGTCGCAGGAACTGGCCGAGGTCGCGGTCGTAAACCTCCACCGCTTGCACGAACTCGCCGACCTGGACGCCATAGGCACCGATGTTCTGGATAGGTGCGGCACCCACCGTGCCCGGAATCAGTGCGAGGTTTTCCAGGCCTGAGAGGCCTTGTTGCAGCG
The DNA here is from genome assembly GCA_015655035.1 of Lysobacterales bacterium. Lineage (GTDB taxonomy): Bacteria > Pseudomonadota > Gammaproteobacteria > Xanthomonadales > Xanthomonadaceae > JAATFS01. The sequence goes on from JAATFS010000376.1 coordinate 1,552, forward strand.
ACCACATCACCAGCGCGTGCCAGGACGCGCCGGCACCGGCTCGGAGGATGGCGTGATCGGCATGATGGGCGACGATGGCGATGTCGCGATTGCCGAAGCACAGCACGCATCCGGGCGGGTCGCTGGCCAGCAGCACATTGCTGCCACTGCCCAGCACCAGCAGCGGCTGATCTGCGATGGCCGGTAGCGCCAGCGCCTGCGGCAGCGCTTGTGGATCGGCTATGTGCAGCAGCCAGCGCGCAGTGGCCTGAACGTGGAAGGTATTCAGCGATTGCAGCGGGGCGTGTTCGAGCAGGGTCCAGGGAGCGGCGGAAGGCACGGTCATGGCGCCGGCGCCACGGCGTGGTGGACGGTCGTGGTCCGCTGTTGACGGATTGCCTCTACGCATTCGCCGATCAATGGCGGGCCACGGAACACCAGGCCGCTGTAGCACTGCACCAGCGTCGCACCGGCGGCCGTCTTGGTCGCGGCATCGGCGCCGGCGGTGATGCCGCCCACGCCAATCAGCGGAATACGCTCTGGTAGACGCGCGCGCAACTGGCGCAAGACTTGTGTCGATAGCTCCAGCAAGGGCGCACCGGACAGCCCGCCGGCCTCGGCGGCCAGCGGATGCGACGGGATCGCGGTGCGCGAGATCGTGGTGTTGGTGGCGATCACGCCATCCACCGACAGATCCGCAAGCACGCGGGCGGCGGCATCGATGTCGCGCTCGCTCAGATCCGGGGCGACCTTGACCAGCATCGGCACGCGTCGCCCATGCCGGGCGGCCAGTCGTTCCTGGGTGTCGCGCAAATCGCCGACCAATTGCCGTAGCGCCTGCTCTTCCTGCAACTCGCGCAGCCCGGCGGTATTGGGCGATGAGATGTTTACGGTGATGTAGTCGGCCAGCGCGTACACGCGCTCCAGGCAGTAGCGGTAGTCCGCCGACGCGTCTTCGTTGGGCGTTTCCTTGTTCTTGCCGATGTTGATGCCGAGCAGGCCATTGCGGCGGCGTGCGCGTTCGACGTTCTTTACCAGCACGTCTACGCCCAGGTTGTTGAAGCCCATGCGGTTGATCACCGCCTGCTGCTCGGGCAGGCGGAACATGCGCGGCTTGGGATTGCCGGCTTGCGGTCGCGGGGTGACCGTACCGATTTCGATGAAGCCGAAGCCCAGTGCCAGCAGCGCATCGATGTGTTCGCCGTTCTTGTCCATGCCCGCGCCCAGGCCTACCGGGTTGGGGAACTCCAGGCCGAAGGCTTGCGTTGGCAGCGGCGCGAGCTTGGGTGCCATCAGTGGCGTGGTGCCGGTGCGGTAGGCGGCTTCGATCGCGCTGAGGCCAAGGCCATGGGCGCGTTCGGCATCGAAGGCAAACAGGAAGGGGCGGGCAAGGGCGTACATGGGGCTCACGGCAACGTGCCGGCGAAGGCACGGGTCTGGTATTCGAAATCGATCTGGCCAGCGTGCGCGTGCTGTTCGAACAGCACGCGCAGCGCGTCTAGCATCGGCGCATGGCGAGGGTGGCCGGCCAATGGCGCGTAGGACGAGGACAGCAAGCGGCCACGCAGTGCGTCCAGGTCCAGGCGCTGCAC
>JAATFS010000495.1 GCA_015655035.1 Lysobacterales bacterium
CCTTTGGGGGAGAAGGGATCCGCTCGAAGGAGCGAAAGTGGAGCGCATCATACCTGCTCAACTCGCCGCCGGCCCGCTGCGCGACGACATTCGCCGCCGCGCCTGCTGGCCGATCACGCACGGCTCCCCAGCAGGCGCCGTGCCATGGCGCGCCTCGCCCAACCCGGATCACTTCGATAGCGCCTGCACACTGGCGCTCAGCCAGTGTTGGTCCGCCGGCTGGGGCATCTGCAGTTGCAACGTTTGCTCGGCCTTGGCGCGGGCATGGCGCTGCAGCTGAAGTTCGGAGGCTAGCGCCGCGTCGCGATCCACCCACAGCCGGATGCCTCCCGAATAGAACAGCATCGGCCAATCGCTGCGCGAATCACCCGCCACCAGCAACGGCCGCCGCAGTGGGTCGATGTAGGCCTGGATACCGGCGACCTTGCCTTCGTACCAGGTCAACGGCGACCACAGCGTGGGCGTCAGCATCAATCCCGAGCGCCCCGCGGCCATATCCCCGAACTCACCGCTGGCGATCTGCTGCCGCGCTGTGCTGATGCTGCCATCGGGTGCGCGCAGCAGCATCGTCACGCCGATGACGTCGGCCGCTGCGACATTCAATCCGTAGCGCGGGTCGGACACCACCATGCGCACCAGTTCCTCGGCCGAGGCGGTCACTACGTAGACACGCACGCCGTGCGCACGCAGCCAGCCGATCAGGCGCTGCTGCGCCGGATAGATCCTTGGCGGCCGTACCGTGCCCTCTACCACCCGCCCCTGCTGCCGGTAGCGCACCGCAATCGAGGCATCGCTGTGCATCATGGCATCGACCCGCTGCTTCAACTCGCCCAGCGTGCGGCCAGCGAATACTTGCGCGATCCAGGGATAGCACAGCTTGTTGTCGATATCGCATAGGCGACGGTAGTAGCCGTACAGACTTTCGTCCGGCAACAACGGGATCGGGCGCAATGCCGGATCGAGTTTCGCCACGGACAGCACACCGCGATTTTCCAGGTAAGCCAGCAACGATTCTTCGATATCGTTCTGCCACAGCGTGTCATCGGCATCGAACACCGCATAGCTGCCGATCGGCGCTGCGGCTATCTGTTGGGCCAGTGCATTGCGTTGTGCCGGTGGCCAGCCCTCCGGACCCGGCAATGACGTGGCGGACGCAACCCCTGCATTCAGTGCGCAGAGCAACGCCGCCCCGATCCAGCCCGCGATCCTCATGCTCCCAACCCGCGTCCGATCGCAGGATCGCTGCGGCTGGGACGCCCGGTTTCGAGATGACCTGCCAGTCGTCGCCGGAATGCGCCGTCCGGCATGTCCAGCAGTACGTCATACCAGTGATCGCTGGCGGCGAGATCGAAGCGCAGCTCCTGGTTTTTCCCAGGCGCCAAGGTCACCACCCGCGGCGTCGGGTCGGCGTAGTCCAATGCGCGCACCCTCAGCGTGCATGTACGTCCCCCCCGATTGCCGATTCGGATGACCAGGCTGCCGGCATCCTCGCGCGCCTGTACCCAGGGCGATGCAGTGTCCTGCGCCGCCTCGGCGGCCAAATCACCGGCAAATTCCCGCAAGAATCCATTGGGCCCGTGCATCGCCAATGCGTAAGCAGCATTGGCTGCCACCCCATAGGGGCGGTCTTCCAACAGACTGCCCGGCACCACCGTGTAGTACCAGGGACCGGCCTGGCCATCGTTGGCATAGACATTGAATACGACCGCCGCCTGCCCGCTGTTGATCATACGCAGTTGCAACGTACCGCTCGCCGGATCGACGTCGGCGTGTGCGTGGAAGGCATACGGCAGCGCGCGTGCAGGCCGTTGCCCCGGCTCCTGGCGCGGCATGGCAGGCTTGGCCGGCGGCTGCGGTGCGGGAAGCTTCGCCACTGCCTTCATGCGCTCACGGTAATCGCCCACTGAAGGCAATGCCGACAACGCAGAGGCATCCGGATCGCGGAAATCGAAAACGCTGGTCAGGTCGCCGGTGACCGCGCGCCGCCACGGACTGATGTTCGGCTCGGCAACCCCGAAGCGGCGCTCGAGCAACCGCAGCACCGAGGTGTGATCGAACACCTGCGAATTCACCCAGCCCCCGCGCGTCCAAGGCGACACCACCAGCAACGGCACGCGCACGCCCAGGCCGACCGGCACTCCCTGGAACACCTCCCCCCGGGTATCGACAGCGCTGCGCCCCATGCGCGCATCCAGCGCGGGCAGCGGCGCGGGAACGTGATCGAAGAATCCATCGTTCTCGTCGTAGTTGATGATCAGCGCGGTCTTCGCCCACACCTCCGGGTTGGAGGTGAGCGCATCGATCAGCCGCGCCACCAGCGACTCGCCATAGGCCGGTGGCGCTTCCGGATGTTCGGTGTAGGCAGTGGGCGCAACGATCCACGACACCTGCGGCAAGCGCCCGGACTGCACGTCGGCGGCAACCGCTGCCACCAGGTGCTGCGCCTGGGTGGCGGCGGCATTTTCAGCGGTGGAACCGGCAACCCAGGCGCGCGCCCGGCGATAGCGTTCATCACCAGTATCCAGGCCACGATAGTGGGAGAAATAGGCCAGCGAGTTATCGCCGAAATTGTCGTGTTCCTGGTACACGCGCCAATCGATGCCGGCAGCCTGTAGCCGTTGCGCATACGTGGTCCAGGCCATCGCCGCATACTCGGGCTTGTCGCGCGCCATGTCCGCGCTCCAGTTGCCGTCATCGACGTTGTCCACGGCCTGTGCCCGCGCATCGCCAACCGTCAGTCCACTGGTGCCGGTGAACAGGTACATCCGATTGGGATTGGTCGGTCCGTGCAGCGAACAGAAGTAGCCATCGCAGATCGTGAACGCATCGGCCAGCGCGTGGTAATACGGAATGTCGTCGCGGCGAAAATGGCCCATCGTCAACGCGCCCTTGTAGCGTACCCACGCGTCATAGTCGTGCCAGCGCGACGGCAGCTGCCCCGGCGCGCCTTTCCACGAATGATCCAGGCTCTTGATCAGTGGCGCGCTGCTGGCGCGCGAATCAAAGGCGAATGGCAGCACGTGGCTACCGGTTTCGTCCGCCTGCTGCCAGACCGGCCGGCCGTCGCGCAGCCGCAGCGCACGTGGATCGTCGAAGCCGCGCACGCCACGCAAGGTGCCGAAGTAATGATCGAACGAGCGATTCTCCTGCATCAGGATCACCACATGTTCGAGGTCGGCCAAGGTGCCGCTGCGCCGCTGCGCAGGAGCGGCCAGCGCGCGTCCGATGGAGGCGGGCAAGGCACCTGCGGCGGTCATCGCCGCCACACGTTTCAGAAAGTCCCGACGGGACTGGGTATTCATGTCTAGCATCTTCCTTCCAGTGCCGCTTCGACCTCGACCGCCCGGTTACAGAGCAGGCCAGCAAGCCGCCATGTATAGCCACGGCAC
>JAATFS010000514.1 GCA_015655035.1 Lysobacterales bacterium
CGCAGACATTGCAGGAAGTCGGCGATGGGGCATGGAACGATCCGTCGATCCGCCAGCGCCTGGCCGATGTGCTGCTGCGTGGGCGCGAGCTGTGGGACTTCGAGCACGAGCAGCGCGCCGCCGACGGCTTGGTCCGAACCATGCTGATCAATGCGCGGCGCATGCCGCTGCCGGACATCGATGATGAAGTGGTGTTGATGACGGTCAGCGACATCAGCTTGCAGAAGGCATCGCAGCAGCGGATCCAGGAACTCAATCGACAGTTGGAAGGCAAGATCGAGCAGGTGTCGGAAGTCAATCGCGAACTCGAGGCATTCAGCTATTCGGTGTCGCATGACCTGCGCGCGCCATTGCGCCACGTGGCCGGCTTTTCCGACAAGCTCACGCGCCATCTGGGCGACAGCGCCGACGAAAAGTCGAGGCACTACATGGAAGTGATCAGCAGTTCGGCCCGCCGCATGGCCTCGCTGATCGACGATCTGCTGGTGTACTCGCGGCTGGGCCGCAGCGCGCTGCGGATGCAGGCGGTCGACATGCAGACGGTGGTGTCGGAGAGCCGCGCGATCCTGGATTCCAATGCACTGAGCGAAGGCGCCAGCCGCCGCATCGATTGGCACATCGCACCGTTGCCGATCCTGATCGCCGACGAGAACATGATGCGGCAGTTGTGGATGAACCTGATGGGCAACGCGGTCAAGTACAGCGTCAAGCGCGAGGTGGCGAAGATCGAGATCGGCTACGAGCCCTTGCCCGACGGCAGCCATCATTTCTACGTGCGCGACAACGGGGCCGGTTTCGACATGGATTACGCCGGCAAGCTGTTCGGCGTGTTCCAGCGTTTGCACAAGGCCAGCGAGTACCCGGGTACCGGCATCGGCCTGGCGAGCGTGCGCCGCGTGCTCACCCGTCATGGCGGCCGCGTCTGGGCCGAAGGCGCCGTGGACCAGGGCGCCACCTTCCATTTCGTATTACCTCCCGCGCTCGAAGCGCCTATTCAAGAGCCGATAGCATGACCGCCATCCGTACCATCCTCTTGGCAGAAGACAGCCCCGCCGATGCTGAAATGGCAGTCGACGCACTTCGCGAGGCGCGCCTCGCCAACCCGATCGTGCATGTGGAAGATGGCGTCGAAGCCATGGACTACCTGCTGCGCCGCGGCGCCTTCGCCGACCGCGAGGAAGGATTGCCGGCAGTGCTGTTGCTGGACATCAAGATGCCGCGTATGGACGGTCTGGAGGTACTCAAGCAGATCCGCACCTACGATGCGCTCAAGCGCCTGCCGGTGGTGATTCTTTCGTCTTCCCGCGAGGAAAGCGATCTCGCCCACAGCTGGGATCTGGGAGTCAACGCCTACGTGGTCAAGCCGGTCGACGTCGACCAGTTTTTCAATGCGGTCAAGACGCTGGGGACGTTCTGGGCCGTGATCAACCAGGCTCCGGAGCTAGACTGATCGATGCCGAACGAGGCGGGGAAATTGGGTGCGCTGAAGATTCTGCTGGTCGAGGATTCGCCGGAAGACGCCGAACTGTTGTCCGATCAACTGAGCGAGGCGGGCATCCAGGCCAGTTTCGAGCGGGTCGATAGCGAGGAGTCGCTGCGCCTTTCATTGGATATGTTTCAGCCGGACATCGTGCTGTCGGACCTGAGCATGCCCGGTTTTTCCGGATACCAGGCGCTGCGCGTGGTGCGCGAAGGCAACGGCAGTACACCTTTCATCTTCGTCTCAGGCACGATGGGTGAAGAGACGGCGGTCAAGGCGCTGCAGGACGGTGCCAATGACTACATCATCAAGCACGCTCCCACGCGCTTGCCGAGCGCAGTGTCGCGGGCAGTACGCGAGCGGCGCGCGGAGATCGAGCGCCAGCGCGTGGAAAACGAGTTGATGCGGGCACAACGGCTGGAGAGCCTGGCGATGCTGGCTGCCGGACTGAGCCATGACCTGCGCAACATCCTGCAGCCGCTGCTGATAGTGCCGGACCTGCTCGCCAGCCGCAGCGACGATCCGCAGTTGCGCCAGTTGGCCAGCGTGGTGGCCGAATGTGGGCGCCGCGGGCATGAGATGGCCGAGTCGATGCTGTCGTTCGTCCGTGGCTCGAACAAGCCGCGCGAACGGGTCGCCATCGCCCACCTGTTCCAGGCGGTCCAGTTGCTGCTCAAGAGCAGCCTGCCCGACGGGGTGCAGCTGCGCGTGGAGCATGCCGATGATCTGTTCACCGAGGCCAACTACACCGAGTTGCAGCAATGCCTGCTCAACCTGGGGTTGAATGCAATCCAGGCCATGCCGCGTGGGGGCGTGCTGACGCTTTCGGCGCTCCAGCAGGATGCCGACAACATCCGGCTGAGCGTGAAGGACACCGGCGATGGCATGAGCGAGGAAACGCTGGCGCGGCTGTTCAGTCCATTTTTTACCACCAAGCCCGATGGCACCGGACTGGGGCTGATTTCGTGCAAGCGCATTCTGGAGAGCTACGGTGGCAGCATCACGGTCAAGAGCAGCCCTGGCTCGGGTACCTGCTTCGACATGCGCCTGCCGATCCAGGCGGCGGCAGCCCCGGTCGCGTCAGAAGCGGAACTGCCGGTGGCATTGGGCCGTGGCCAGCGCATTCTGGTAGTCGATGGCGAAGCCACGCGCCTGTCGCTGCTGGGCAACGCGTTGTCCAGCCAGGGTTATCAGCCCTGGCTGGCGGCAGACGGCGCGGCTGTGCTGCAAATGGTTCGTCAGCATGAACTGCCGGACCTGATCATCATCGACAGCGACATCATTCTGCTGTCGGCGGTCAGCTTGCTGCTGAGCATGCAGGAGCTGGGCTATCAAGGCCCGGCGATCGTGCTCGAAGATGCCGGCGAGACATTGCAGCGAGAGCACTTCCCCACCGATATCCCGGTGCACGTGTTGCGTAAGCCGCTGGAAATGCGCGGGGTCTTCCGCGCCGTGGCGCACGCGCTGGAAAAGCCCGCCTCTTGATACCCGGGCGCGGCGCTGGCGCCGCACCCGGTTTGCGTTGACTACTGCTGTGAGGCCTGGTCTTCCGGATCGCGGCGCACGGCCGCGCGGCGCGGCGGCAGTGGCGGCAATGGATCGCGCCCGGCGCTTTCCTCGCCGTCGGCCAGCGCCGGTTCCCAAGGGAAGCGCGGCAGCGTACGCACCGCGTTTTCGAGCTTGCGCGACCAGGTCTCGTGGATCTCCGCATACAGCGGCGTATCGGCATCCAGCCGCATGCGTTCGGTGACGCGCAGATCGTTGGTACGGATCAGGGCCAGGTCGATCGGCATGCCGACCGAGAGATTGGAGCGGATCGTGGAGTCCAGCGATACCATCGCCGTGCGTGCGGCATCCTCCAGCTTCATCTCCGGGCGCACGATGCGATCCAGGATCGGCTTGCCGTACTTGGATTCGCCGATCTGCATATACGGTGTCTCCGGCGAGGAGGCAATCGCATTGCCGAGCGGGTAGACCATGTACAGGCCTGGCCGTTCGCCGGAGATCTGCCCGCCCAGGATCAGCGTGGCCTGGGTACTGACGCCGTGGTTGTGCGGTTGGTTGCTGGTATTGACCTGGCTGGA
>JAATFS010000327.1 GCA_015655035.1 Lysobacterales bacterium
CGCCACGCTGCCGGGCATGACCGTGGTCTGTGGCGATTCGCATACCTCCACGCATGGCGCGTTCGGCGCGCTGGCGCACTGCATCGGCACTTCGGAAGTGGAGCACGTGCTGGCCACCCAGTGCCTGGTCGCCAAGAAGATGAAGAACATGCAGGTCCGGGTGGAGGGCGAGCTGCCGTTCGGCGTGACCGCCAAGGACATAGTGCTGGCGGTGATCGGCCGCATCGGCACCGCTGGCGGCAATGGCCACGCGGTGGAGTTCGCCGGTAGCGCGATTCGCGCGCTGTCGATGGAAGGGCGCATGACGATCTGCAACATGTCCATCGAGGCCGGTGCGCGGGTCGGCATGGTGGCCTGCGACGAGACCACCATCGATTACGTGCGCGGCCGCCCGTTCGCGCCCCAGGGCGCCGATTGGGATGCCGCCGTGGCGGTGTGGAAGGACCTGGTCTCCGATGCCGATGCGCATTTCGACACCGTGGTCGAGCTGCATGCCTCGGAGATCAAACCGCAGGTCAGCTGGGGCACGTCGCCGGAGATGGTGCTGGCGGTGGACCAGAACGTGCCGGATCCGGCGCGCGAGGCCGATCCGATCCGGCGCGACTCGATCGTGCGTGCGCTCAAGTACATGGGCCTGGAAGCCAACCAGCCGATCACCACGATCCGGCTCGACCGCGTCTTCATCGGCTCCTGCACCAATTCGCGGATCGAGGATCTGCGCGCCGCCGCCGTGGTGGCCAAGGGCCGCAAGGTCGCCGCGAGCGTCAAACAGGCGCTGGTGGTGCCGGGTTCGGGGTTGGTCAAGGCGCAGGCCGAGGCCGAAGGCCTGGACAAGGTATTCCTGGAGGCGGGTTTCGAATGGCGCGAGCCGGGCTGCTCGATGTGCCTGGCGATGAATCCGGACAAGCTTGGCAGCGGTGAACATTGCGCGTCCACCTCCAACCGCAATTTCGAGGGCCGCCAGGGCGCCGGCGGGCGCACCCACCTGGTCAGCCCGGCGATGGCCGCGGCTGCGGCGGTGGCAGGGCATTTTGTCGACGTGCGTGAGCTCCAGGCGATCGGGAGCAGTTGATCGATGTCGCGCAGGCACGCAATCGCCGATAGACCGTCGTTCCCTTTCCTGATCAAAACTTCCAATTCCCGGCTCTTTCCATGAAACCTTTCACTCAACACACCGGACTGGTGGCGCCGCTGGATCGCGCCAATGTCGATACCGACCAGATCATCCCCAAGCAGTTTCTGAAGTCGATCAAGCGCAGCGGCTTTGGCCCCAACCTGTTCGACGAATGGCGCTATCTGGACGTGGGCCAGCCGGGGCAGGACAGCTCGCGTCGCCCAATCAATCCCGACTTCGTGCTCAACTTCCCGCGTTACCAGGGTGCCAGCGTGCTGCTGGCGCGCGAGAACTTCGGTTGCGGCTCCTCGCGCGAGCATGCGCCGTGGGCGCTGGACGAATACGGCTTTCGCGCGGTGATCGCGCCGAGCTTTGCCGACATCTTCTTCAACAACAGCTTCAAGAACGGACTGCTGCCGATCGTGCTGGCAGAGGATGAGGTCGATGCGCTGTTCCAGCAATGCGAGGCCAGCGAGGGCTATCGACTGACGGTGGACCTGGAAGCGCAGCAGGTGCGGCGCGCCGACGGTGTGCAGTATCACTTCGAGATCGACGCGTTCCGCAAGCACTGCCTGCTCAATGGCTTGGACGACATCGGCTTGACGCTGCGCGAAGACGCATCGATCCGCGCGTTCGAGGTCGGCCATCGGCAGCGCCAGCCGTGGCTGTTCGGTGCGATCGGGCGCGCATGACCGAGCCGGCTTCGCACGCGCAGGTGGTGCAGTCGCAGTTCGGCGGGCAGGCCGGCGCCTATCTGCATAGCGCCGTGCACGTGCAGGGCGCCGAGTTCGCGCAATTGCAGGAAGCAGTCACCGCGCAGCCGCAGGCGCGAGTGCTGGACCTCAGGTCTTCTGCCAGGCGATCCGCGCGCTGCAACAGGGCGTGGGCGCGGAGGTGAGCGACTATTTCGAGATTGCCGAAGCCGGTTCCTTCAGCACCGATGTGCTGGTGCTGTGGGTTGAGCGCGGTTAGGCGGCGATCCATCTGCCCGTACCAAAAAGAAAAAAAGCACAAACATCCAAGGAAATATCGATGAGCAAGCAGATTCTGGTTCTTCCCGGCGACGGCATCGGCCCGGAGATCGTGGCCGAGGCGGTCAAGGTGTTGCAGCGGATCGACGCACGCGATGGCCTCGGCCTGGAGCTGGTGTTCGACGAACTGGGCGGCGCCGCCTACGACAAGTACGGCAGCCCGCTGGCAGACGAGACGCTGGAACGCGCGCGCGCGGCCGACGCGGTGCTGCTGGGTGCGGTCGGTGGCCCGAAGTGGGACGCGCTCGATCCGGCGCTGCGCCCGGAGCGCGGCTTGCTCAAGATTCGCGCGGAGCTGGGCCTGTTCGGCAACCTGCGCCCGGCGATCCTGTATCCGCAGCTGGCCAATGCCTCCACGCTCAAGGCGGAGGTGGTGGCGGGGCTGGACATCCTGATCGTGCGCGAGCTCACCGGTGGCATCTACTTCGGCCAGCCACGCGGGACTCGCACGCTGGACAATGGCGAGCGCCAGGCCTACGACACCTTGCCCTACAGCGAGAGCGAGGTCCGCCGCATCGCCAAGGTCGGCTTCGACATGGCGCGCCTGCGCGGGAAGAAGCTGTGCTCGGTGGACAAGGCCAACGTGCTTGCGTCCAGCCAGCTATGGCGCGCGATAGTGGAACAAGTAGCCACCGCCTATCCGGACGTGGCGCTGTCGCATATGTACGTGGACAACGCCGCGATGCAACTGGTACGTGCACCCAAGCAATTCGACGTGATCGTGACCGACAACATGTTCGGCGACATCCTGTCCGATCAGGCCTCGATGCTGACCGGCTCGATCGGCATGCTGCCGTCGGCGTCGCTGGATGCGAACAACAAGGGCATGTACGAGCCATGCCATGGTTCGGCGCCGGACATCGCCGGGCAGGGCATCGCCAATCCGCTGGCGACCATCCTGTCGGTGGCGATGCTGTTGCGCTACAGCTTCGCCCAGGCCGATAGTGCCGATGCGATCGAGCGGGCGGTTGGCAAGGTCCTGGACAGTGGCCTGCGCACCGCCGATATCTGGTCGGACGGCTTCACCAAGGTCGGCACCGCGGCGATGGGCGATGCGGTAGTGGCGGCGCTCTAGCTAGCGAACGAAGCCGAGCCCGGTGCGGGCTCGGTCTCGCTGTAAAGCCTGGTGTCAGTGCGGGAGCAACTGCGCTTCCTCGCAAAAGTCGACAGATGACGACCGACAACGCATCGGGGCCGAGGCCCCGTGCGTGCGCGTCTGGATCACGCCGCGTTGGCGGTTTCCGACTTCGACGCTGCTGCCGATGGCTTCTGCCGCAGCAGCCGGTTGGCCACGTCCAGCCAGGCCAGTGCGCTGGCCTCGATGATGTCCTTGCTGGTGCCGCTACCTTCGTACTCGGTACCTTCGTGACGCACGCTCAGGCTGGCTTCGCCGCGCGCGTCGGCGCCGATGCCGACGCTGTGCACCTGGTAGCTGTTGAGTTCCAGCTTCACCCCGGTCGCCGAGGCCAGTGCGCCGAACAGCGCATCCACCGGACCATTGCCCTGCGCGGTCTCGGCCACGCGATTGCCTTCGGGATCGGACAGCTCCACCAGCGCGTTGGCGCGGCTGCCGACGTCGCTGATGGTCATCGAGGCCAGGCGATAGCCGTCCTCTGCGGTGGCATCCTGCATCAGGGCCTGCAGGTCCACGTCGTTGACCACGCGCTGCTTCTCGCACAGCGCCTTGAACTGCTCGAACACCAGCTTCAGCTCTTCCTCTTCCAGCAGGTAGCCGAGTGCGCGCAGGCGCTGTTCGACGGCTGCGCGGCCGCTGTGACGGCCCAGCACCATCTGCGTGTCGTCCCAGCCCACGTCCTGCGGACGCATGATTTCGTAGGTGCCACGGTGGCGCAGCATGCCGTGCTGGTGGATGCCCGATTCGTGCGCGAACGCGTTGGTACCGACCACGGCCTTGTTGCGCTGGACCGGCATGCCGATCAGGCGCTGCAGCAACTGCGAGGTCGGGACGATGCGCGGCGTATTGATGCCGGTCTCGAAGCCGTAGAACGCGCCGCGTACCTTCAGTGCCATCGAGATTTCTTCCAGCGCGCAGTTGCCGGCGCGCTCGCCGATGCCGTTGATGGTGCATTCGATCTGGCGCACGCCGGCCTCGGCTGCGGCCAGCGAGTTGGCCACTGCCAGGCCCAGGTCGTTGTGGCAGTGCGCGCTGAAGATCACCTTGTCCGCGCCCGGCAGGTCGGCCACCCCAGCGATCACGCGGCGGAACATCTCGCCAATCTCTTCGGGCGTGGCGAAGCCCACGGTATCGGGCAGGTTGATCGTGGTGGCACCGGCGGCGATCGCCGCGCGCGAGATTTCGATCAGATACTCGGTCTCGGTGCGGGTGGCGTCCTCGGCGGAGAACTCGATGTCGTCGATATAGCCACGCGCCAGCGTCACGTGCTTGTGCACCGATTCCAGTAC
>JAATFS010000054.1 GCA_015655035.1 Lysobacterales bacterium
CTACGCCCCCACGCTGGGCATCATCGGCGCCGTGCTGGGGTTGATGGCGGTGATGAAGAACCTGGCAGACCCATCCAAGCTGGGGCATGGCATCGCGGCCGCGTTCACCGCCACCATCTACGGTATCGCCTCGGCCAATCTTCTGTTCCTGCCGGTCGCGGCCAAACTCAAGAGCGTGATCCATCGCAGCAGCAACGAGCGCGAGATGATCATCGAAGGCTTGATTGCGATCGCGCAGGGCGAGAACCCGCGCACTATCGAATCCAAGCTTGCCGGCTACCTGCATTGACTCCCCCCTGACATGGCACGCCGCAAGCGCCACCACGAAGAACACAGCAACCACGAGGCCTGGGCGATTCCCTATGCCGACCTGATGACGCTGCTGTTGGCATTCTTCGTGGTGATGTACGCCATATCCTCGGTCAACGTCGCCAAGTACAAGGTGATGGCCGATGCGCTGACCAATGCCTTCGGCGGCGCCCCGCGCAGCGAGCGTCCGATCCCCAGCACCGATCCGCAGGCGCAAGGAGTCGATCGTGGCCGTCCCACCCCGATCAAGAGCAGCGGGCAGTCGGGCGATCCCACACGACTGCCCGCGGTGAGTGCGCAACTGCGCTTGCGCAGCCAGGATCAGCAGATGCGGGCGCAGCGGCAAATGGACGCGGTGGCAGCGCAGCTCGGCAAGACCCTGGCGCCGTTGATCGAACGCAAACTGATCACGGTGCGGCGGTCGGATCTGTGGATCGAAGTCGAGATCAACAGCGACATTCTGTTCGGCATCGGCTCGTCCGCGCTGGCGCCCAGCGCCCGTGACACGTTGTCCACGCTGGCAGCGGTGCTGCGCGACGCCCCCAACGGCGTGCGCGTGGAGGGCTATACCGACAACCAGCCGATTGCCACCGCCCAGTTCCCCTCCAACTGGGAACTGTCGGCCGCACGCGCCGCCAGTGTCGTCCATCTGTTCGCCGACGAGGGCATGGCTCCGCAGCGATTGGCGATGGTGGGCTATGGAGAATTTCGCGCACGTGCCGATAACGGTACCGAAGCGGGACGGAATGCAAACCGGCGCGTGGTGTTGATCATCCTCGCCGATGCAGCAGGCGCGCTCGCGCCCGATCCGTCTTCTCCGTTGAACGCCGGCACCAAGGGAATGCCCTCGCCAGCTGCGAGCGGCACAAGGCCCGTCCCCGCTGTTATTGAAGGAGTGAACTGATGCGCATCTGGGCAATCGCCAACCAAAAGGGCGGCGTAGGCAAGACCACCACCACGCTGGCACTCGGGCGCGGCCTGGCCGCGCTTGGACACCGGGTCTTGCTGATCGACCTCGATCCGCATTCATCGCTCACCCGTGCATTCGGCGTACCCATCGACCCGCCGCCGCGTGGCGTGCTCGAGCTGTTCGGCACGCCCCCGGCGGATCTGGCCAGCCTGGCGCACGAAAGTGATATTCCGGAACTGTCCTACATCTGCGCGCAGTCCGCGCTGGCGACGCTGGAGCGCCGCAGCGCCAACCAGCCTGGCTTGGGGCTGGCATTGCAGAGCGCGATGGCGCGGCATGCTTCGCAGCATGATTACATCCTGCTGGACTGCGCACCGACGCTCGGCTTGCTCATGATCAACGCGCTTGCCGCCGCCGACCGCCTGATCATTCCAACCCAGGCCGAACCGCTCGCGCTGCATGGCCTGGCCGGAATGAACCACACGGCGCAGATGGTGCAGCGTTCGCGTCGGCGCGAGCTGCCGGTGTCGATCCTGCCCACGCTGTTCGACCGCCGTACCCGTGCCGGCAACGAAACCCTGAAGCAGATGCAGGCCAGCTACGGTGAACGTGCCTGGGAAGACGCCATCCCCGTGGATACCCGTATCTGCAACGCGGAGTCGCTGGCGCGGCCGTTGCCCCCGGGTGAGTATCCGGGCCGTGGCCTGTCGGCATATCGCCGCGCCCTGGAATGGATCCTGGCCGATGATGCCGGATGCATGGAACAGGCCGCATGAATGAGGCCCAATCCCTGGACGACTACCTGGTCGACCTGTTGCAGGACGCCATCGCGGCGCCCGTCGCTACGCCGATTGCAGCAACGGCGGTGATCGATGCGGCTTCCGTAGAGGAAGCGCCTGAACCGGCGCGGGCAGCGGGAGAGCCCGCGCTTGAGGTGGCGCGACCTGTCGACCCGGCAGAGGATGGCCCGCTGGCCGACGACATAGCGGCCGTACCTGCCTTGTCTCCCGATCAGATCGCCGCCGAGCTGCTCGCCGAGATGGACGCCGATCCGGCCTTCGCCGGAAATCCGCCAGCCACGCCCATCAGCGCCCCGATTCCCGAGCAGATCGCCGCCGAGCTGCTCGCCGAGATGGATGCCGATCCGGCCTTCGCCGGCAATCCGCCAGCCACGCCCACCAGCGCCCCGACCCCCGATCAGATCGCCGCCGAGCTGCTCGCCGAGATGGACGCCGATCCGGCCTTCGCCGGCAATCCGCCAGCCACGCCCATCAGCGCCCCGACTCCCGACCAGATCGCCGCCGAGCTGCTGGCCGAGATGGATGCCGATCCTGCGTTCAGCGCGGGA
>JAATFS010000317.1 GCA_015655035.1 Lysobacterales bacterium
CCTCGATCGCCAGACCGAGGGTTTCAGCCAGGGCCAGCGCACCAAGACCGCGATCGCTCGCGCACTGGTGCACGACCCGCGCAACGTGATCCTGGACGAACCCACCAATGGCCTGGACGTGATGACCACGCGCGCGCTGCGTGGCTTCCTGCAGCAGTTGCGTGCCGAAGGGCGCTGCGTGATCTTTTCCAGCCACATCATGCAGGAGGTGGCCGCGCTGTGCGATCGCATCGTGATCATCGCCAAGGGCACGGTGGCGGCGGATGGCACGGCGGAAGAATTGCGCGCCCAAACCGGCGAGGCCAGCCTGGAAGACGCCTTCGTCAAGGTGATTGGCACAGACGAGGGACTGCACGCATGAGCCGGCTTTCCCCGCATTCGTTTGCCACCGTGTGGACGGTGATGCGCAAGGAACTGCGCGATATCGCGCGCGACCACCGCACGCTGGCGCTGAACCTGCTGTTGACGCCGATGCTGTACCCGGTGCTGATCCTGGGCATGGGCAAGCTGATGGACAGCCGCACCCAGACCCAGCTCGAACAGCCGCTGCAAATCCCCACCCTGGGGCGCGGACACGCGCCGAACCTGGTGGCTTTCCTGGCTGCACAGGGGCTGCAGACGGTCGATCCGCCGCCGCAACTGACCACGGCGATCCGCAACCAGGACATCGACGTGGCGCTGCGTATCAGCGACGACTATGCGCAAGCATGGCGCGAGGGCCGGCCGGCCCTGGTGGAGATCATCCGCGACAGCACCCGGCGCGATGCCGACGTGCCCAGCGCACGGTTGCAGGCGGCGCTGACCGCCTATGGGCAGCAGGTCGGCGCCTTGCGGCTGCTGGCGCGCGGCATCGATGCGCAGGTGGCGCGGCCGCTGGACGTGGCAACGCAGGACCTGGCCACCGCCGAGGCCAGGCGCGGTATCTTCATGGCCGCCTTGCTGCCGGTGCTGCTGATCCTTACTTCGTTCGTCGGGGGGGCCGCACTGATCCTGGATGCCACCGCCGGCGAACGCGAGCGCCAGTCGTTGGAACCATTGCTGGCCACGCCGGCGGCGCGCAGCGCCATCGTCAGTGGCAAGATCGCCGCCGCCTGCGTGGTCGGCCTGGTCACGTTGCTGCTGACTCTGCTGTCGTTCAAGTTCAGTGCGCAGCTTTCCAGCACCGGCCTGGGGCGGCAACTCAACGTTGGCTTCGTGCAGATGTTGCAGATGCTGTTCGTGCTGCTGCCGATGTTGTTCATCGGCACTTCGCTGCTGACCTGGCTGGCGGCAGCGGCGAAGAGCATGAAGGAAGCGCAGAGCCACCTGACCTGGTTGCTGCTGTTGCCGATGTTGCCCGGCTACGCGCTGGCGGCCTATCCGCTGAAAACCGAGGCCTGGCAGTTCGCCGTGCCGTTCCTGGCGCAGAACCAGATGCTGCTGAAGCTGATCCGCCACGAATCCGTCAGCGCACAGGTCTGGGCGATCTATCTGCTCGCCGGCTTCGGCCTGGCCGGGTTGCTGTGGTTCGCGGCGGTGCGACGCTACCACCAGGAGCGGTTGGCGATTTCGGCGTGAGTGACCGCGCTGCCGCGGCCACTGGCGCGATGCCGTTTGCGAGGGACCCATCCCGACTGGCCGTCGGGACTGGAGTCCCTCTCATCGCCGGCGCTCAGGTGCCGATCAGTGCGCGTTGCCGCTGCTTGGCGCCGGACCGGCCATCAGCCGGTCGGTCCAGGCAATGCCAATTGCCGACAGGATGAACACGCAGTGGATGACGGTCTGCCACAGCACGCCATCGGCGGTCAGCGACGAGCAGGTGGCTTCGCCGATCCGCGTGGCGGCGGCGTTGATCTGCTCCGGGGTGCACAGCGGCAGTCCGTTGAGCGTGCCGGCGGCGATGAAGGTCTTGAGCAGGTGGATCGAGGAGATGCCGATGATCGACAGCGCCAGCTTGACCTTCAGCACGCTGGCATTGACATGGCTGAGCCACTCCGGCTGGTCGGGATGGCCTTCCAGGCCCAATCGCGAGACGAAGGTCTCGTAGCCACCGACGATCACCATTACCAGCAGGTTGGAGATCATCACCACGTCGATCAGGTTCAGCACGATCAGCATGATCTGCTGTTCGCCCAGGCTCGGAGACTCGTGGATCAGGTGCCACAGTTCCTTGCCGAACAGGAACACGTACACGCCCTGCGCCACGATCAGGCCCAGGTACAGCGGCAGCTGTAGCCAGCGCGAGGCGAAGATCAGGGAGGCGATGGGATTGAGTCGGGGAGGGGAGGGCAGCATCGATGCATCCGTAAAGCGGGGGTGCGGCAGGGTAGCGGGGACTCGCGTCGCTGCCAAGGCTCCGTCCTCGTTACACTGAGCGGTACCGCAGCCTGGGAGTGGAGACGATGATCGACCTGTACTACTGGCCTACCCCGAATGGCCACAAAGTCACGCTGTTCCTGGAAGAGGCGGGCCTGGACTACAGTATCAAGCCCGTCAACATCGGCGCCGGCGACCAGTTCAAGCCGGAGTTCCTGGCGATCGCGCCGAACAACAAGATGCCGGCGATCGTCGACCATGCGCCGGCCGACGGCGGCGCGCCGCAGAGCGTGTTCGAATCTGGCGCCATCTTGCTGTACCTGGCCGAGAAGACCGGCCGATTCCTGCCGACCGACAGCCGTGGCCGCGTCACTGCGCTGGAATGGTTGTTCTGGCAGATGGCCGGGCTGGGCCCGATGAGCGGGCAGATGGGGCACTTCAACGTCTATGCGCCGGAAAAAATCGGCTACGCGATCGAGCGCTACAACGCCGAGGTGCACCGCTTGCATGGCGTGCTCGACACGCGCCTGGCACAGAGCGAATACCTGGCTGGCGCCGATTACGGCATCGCCGACATGGCCAGCTATCCCTGGATCGAGGTCTATACCGACCTGAAGCCGGACTATGCCGCATTCCCGCACCTGCAGCGCTGGCACCAGGCCATCGGTGCGCGGCCTGCGACGCAGCGCGCCTATGCGCTGAAGCAGCAGGTCAATCCCGACGCTGGCAAGCCGATCAGCGATGCCGAACGCAAGCACCTGTTCGGCCAGAAATGACGTCCTCCTGTCGTAGCGGCGCTGCTCGCTGCGACAGCACCTTTACCAAGAGATTGCCCGATGCGCTCCCTGTTCCTGGCCACCGTTCTCATGTTGATTGCCCCCGCCGTGCACGCCAATAAACTTACGCTGGAGGCCATCACCGGCCCGTTGCCGCTGTCCGGACCCACGCTGATGAAGCCGCAGGTCGCACCGGATGGCTCGCGCGTGACCTTCCTGCGTGGCAAGGACCGCGATCGCAACCAGCTCGATCTGTGGGAATACGACATCGCCAGCGGCCAGACCCGGTTGCTGGTCGATTCCAAGCAGGTGCTGCCCGGTGGCGAAACCTTGAGCGATGTCGAAAAGGCGCGGCGTGAGCGCCAGCGTATCGCCGCCTATTCCGGCATCGTCGATTACCAATGGGCACCGGATGCGCGTGCGCTGCTGTTCCCGCTCGGCGGCGAGCTGTACCTGTACGACCTGACCAAAACCGGTGCCGCCGCGGTCCGCAAGCTGACCCAGGGCGAAGGCTTCGCCACCGATCCCAAGATCTCGCCGAAGGGCGGTTTCGTCAGCTTCGTACGCGAGCGCAACCTGTGGGCTATCGAGCTGGCCTCGGGCCAGCAGCTGCAGCTGACCCGCGATGGCAGCCAGACCATCGGCAATGGCGTGGCCGAGTTCGTCGCCGACGAGGAAATGAACCGCCACACCGGTTATTGGTGGGCGCCGGACGATTCGGCGATTGCCTTCGCCCGGATCGACGAAGCGCAGGTGCCGGTACAGAAGCGCTACGAGGTCTACGCCGACCACACCGACGTGGTGGCGCAACGCTATCCGCAGGCCGGGCAGCCGAACGTACGCGTCACGCTGGGCGTGATCGCGCCGAAGACCGGCGCTGCACCGCAATGGATCGACCTCGGCGCGCAACCGGATATCTACCTGGCACGGGTGGACTGGCGCGACCCGCAACGGCTGACCTTCCAACGCCAATCGCGCGACCAGAAAACGCTCGAGCTGATCGAGGCCACGCTGCGCACCGGCAAGCAGCGCACGCTGATCACCGAGACCTCGCCGACTTGGGTGCCGCTGCACGACGACCTGCGCTTTCTCAAGGACGGCCGCTTCCTCTGGGCCTCGGAGCGCAGCGGCTACGAGCACCTGTACCTGGCAAGCCAGGACGGCTCGCAACTGACCGCGCTGACCTCCGGCGCATGGGTGGTGGATGCGGTCGAAGCGGTGGACGAATCGGCCGGCAAGGTCTATTTCAGCGCCACCAAGGACTCGCCCACGCAAACGCAGCTGTATTCGGTGTCGCTCGGCGGTGGCCCGATCGACAAGCTGAGCCGCAGTCCGGGGACGCATGCGATCCGCTTCGCGGACAACGCCAGCGTGTATGTGGACAGCTGGTCCAATACCACCACGCCGCCGCAGATCGAGCTGTATCGTGCCGATGGAAAGCGCATCGCCACACTGCTCCAGAACGACCTGGCCGACCCGAAGCATCCCTTCGCCAAGTACCGCGATGCGCTGCGGCCGGTGGAGTTCGGCACGCTGGCCGCCGCCGACGGCCGTACGCCGCTGCACTATCGCCTGATCAAGCCGGAAGGCTTCGACGCCGGCAAGCGCTATCCGGTGATGGTCTACGTCTATGGCGGCCCGGCCGCGCAGACCGTGACCGACAACTGGCCCGGCCGTACCGACGCGATGTTCGACCAGTACCTGGCCCAGCAAGGCTATGTGGTGTTCTCGCTGGACAACCGTGGAACCCCGCGGCGTGGCCGTGATTTCGGCGGCGCGTTGTATGAAAAGCAGGGCACGGTGGAAGTGGACGATCAACTGCGCGGCGTCGCCTGGCTGAAGGCGCAGCCATGGGTGGATGCATCGCGCATCGGCGTGCAGGGCTGGTCCAATGGCGGCTACATGACGCTGATGCTGCTGGCCAAGCACAGTGAGACCTACGCCTGCGGCGTGGCCGGCGCGCCGGTCACCGACTGGGCGCTTTACGACAGCCACTACACCGAGCGCTACATGAATCTGCCCGACGCCAACGTCGCCGGCTACGCCGAGGCGCGCATCGCCTCGCATCTGGACCGGCTCAGCTCGAAGCTGCTGCTGATCCACGGCATGGCCGACGACAACGTGCTGTTCACCCACTCGACCGCGTTGATGAGCGAATTGCAGAAGCGCGGCAAGCCCTTCGAGCTGATGACCTATCCCGGCGCCAAGCATGGCCTGTCGGGCAGCAACGCGCTGCACCGCTACCGCATCGCCGAGGCCTTCATCCAGCGCTGCCTGGCGCCGCAGGCCAGCGCGAA
>JAATFS010000285.1 GCA_015655035.1 Lysobacterales bacterium
CGGCCAGCTCCAGGCATCGCCCGTGGGCCTGCGCGGGCAGGTCTATCTCACCGGCCTGGCCGCACACAACGCGTTGCTCGTTACCTGGGGCGAGCAGCACTGCCAATTCGATGCGGCGTTTCCCGCATCTGACGACGCGCTGCCGGATCTGGGAAGTTTCCTTTGTACTGGAGTCGTGCCATGAAGCAGCTTTGCGATTTTCCCTTCACCGGCACGCGCCGCAGCTGTGCGACGACGGCCTCCGTGGTGGCGGCGTTGATGGCGGTGGCGGTCGCGTTTCCGCTCGAGGCGGCGTGCACCGTCACCGCGCAGATGGTCAGTTTCGGCGACTACAGCCCATTGGCGATGAGTTCCACCGATGGCGTGGGCGCGATCGCGGTCAGCTGCGACGAAAGCACGACATACACGCTTTCGCTCAGTTCGGGCGCGGGTAGCCAGAGCGAGCGCACGCTGGTGGGCAGTGGCGCGGCGCTGGCCTACAACCTGTATACCAACGCGGCGCACAGCGAGATATGGGGCGATGCCAGCGGCGGCACCGCCACCGTGAGCGGCACTGGCACGGCGGGAAGCCATCCGGTGTATGGACGCATCCGCGCAGGCCAGAACGTCACCGTCGGAAGTTATGCCGACGCGATCACGGTTACGCTGGACTACTGACGGCTATCCGGTCCGGCCGAGCGCGATGCGTGCGGCCGGGCGCATTGCCTCCGCTGCGGCCCCCGCGCCTGGTGCATCGCCTGCTATGCCGCGCCTGGCGACGCCGCCTGCATGGTGCCGCTGTCGAGCCAGCGCTGATGCCACGACAACGCCTCCGGCAGCAGGTGCGGGGTGTGCTTGCCGTAGCTGTCGCGGCAGGCGCGGTCGAAGTAATCCTGCAACTGCGCGCGGTAGTCCGGATGCGCGCACTGCGCGATCACTTGCTGCGCGCGCTGCTTGGGCGTGAGTCCGCGCAGGTCTGCCAGGCCTTGCTCGGTGACGATGACCGACACGTCATGCTCGGTGTGGTCGACGTGGCTGACCATCGGCACGATCGCCGAGATGGTGCCGTTCTTGGCGGTGGAGGGGCTCAGGAACGCGGACAGGAAGCCATTGCGCGCGAAGTCGCCGGAGCCGCCGATGCCGTTCATGATCCGGCTGCCCATCACGTGGGTGGAATTGACGTTGCCGTACAGGTCCACCTCGATCATGCCGTTCATGCCAATACAGCCGAGCCGGCGCACCAGTTCCGGGTGATTGGAGATTTCCTGGGTGCGCATGATGATGCGCTCGCGGTAGAAATCGATATTGCGCTTGAATTCCTCGTTGGCATCCGGGCTCAATGCGAAGCCGGTGCACGAGGCATGGCGCAGCACCCCGGACTTGAGCAGGTCGAGCATGCCGTCCTGGATCACCTCGGTGAACGCCTCCAGCTCGCGGAAGCCGCTGTCGGCCAGGCCGGCCAGCACCGCGTTGGGAATGTTGCCCACACCCGACTGCAGCGGCAACAGGTTGGCCGGCAATCGGCCCTTGGCGACCTCGTGCTGGAGGAACTCGATCAGGTGCCCGGCGATCAGGCGGCTGGTCTCGTCGGCCGGGGCGAACGGACTGTTGCGGTCCGGACCGTTGGTGCGCACCACCGCCACGATCTTGTCCGGGTCGCAGCGCAAGGTGGTCTGGCCGATGCGCTCGCCGGCGGCCACCAGTGGGATCGGCTTGCGCTCAGGCGGCAAGGCGGTGCCGTAGTAGATGTCGTGCATGCCGTCGATGTTGGCCGGCTGCCATTCGTTGACCTCGATGATGACTTTCTTGGCCAGGTCCAGCCAGGTCTTGTTGTTGCCGATCGAGGTGGAAGGCACCAGCGCGCCATCCTCGCGGATCGCCGAGACCTCGATCACCGCAGTGTCGATGTCCCCGTAGAAGCCGAACCACACGTGCTGGGCGACGTGGCTCAGGTGAATGTCGATGTAGTCGAGCGTGCCGGCGTTGATGCGTTGGCGCGCATCCGGGTCGGTCTGGAACGGCATGCGCAGGGCGATGCCGTCGGCCTTGGCCAACGCGCCGTCCAGTTCTGGCGCGGTCGAAGCGCCGGTCATCAATTTGATCTGGAAGGGCTGGCCGGCCTGGTGCGTGGCCTCGATCCGATGCGCCAGCGCCATGGGTACTGCCTTGGGGTAGCCGGAGCCGGTGAAGCCGCTCATCGCGACGGTTTCGCCGGGTTGGATCAATGCGGCAGCGGCTTCGGCGGTAACGATGCGGTCGCGCAGGCGCGGGTCCAGGATACGTTCGATAGACATGGCGGCTTCGGCTGTGGGGAATCCCGATTATCCCCGCCACGGACGGATTTTGCGGTCCGACCAAAGTGCAATGGCGTGCGCCGGCGGTTGCTGTCTGGCACTGGCGTTCACGCGCCGGCGCCGCGCGGTTGCCGATAGTGGCGCCAACTCTTGTCCGACACGGCCTATGCCTTTGCTTTCCAAGCGGTTCCAGCGTTGGCCAAGGCCGTGGCGGAGGTTGTTGTGGGGCGTGCTGGCGCTGTACGCGCTGTACCTGCTGGCAGGCAACGTGTTCCTCAATACCGCGCTGTTCAACGCGGCGACCAACCGCGTGCCGGAGAAGTTCCGCATGCAGGCCGGCCCGGCGCTGACGCTGCTGCCGGGCCACGTCATCGCATGGAACGTGCGCATGCGCGGCCAGGCCAACCATACCGTCTACGTGTTGCGTGCGGACCGGGTCGGTGGCCGGATCGCGCTGTGGCCGCTGTTGCGGCGCGAACTGCGCATCGGCCATCTGCAAGTCACCGAGGTGACCGCCGATCTCAGCCGCGTCGAGTGGGCGATCCCACCGCCGCCGCGCGGTGACCGCGGCTGGACCCTGCGCTTCGACGCGATCCATAGCGACAGCCTGCGCCGCCTGCGCTGGGGCAAGTTGCGGATCGTCGGCGACGGAACCGCCACGGTCGGCTTCCTGAAACAGCTCAAGGGTGGCCCCTCGCAGCTGTACGCGTCCACATTGAAGTTCGATGATGCCGAGGTCGGCTATGGCGGGCTCAAGCTGTTGCAGCAGGGCCGGATCGCCGCGGAGTTCAGCTACCCGCGCCACTACCGCGACCAGGCGCCGGGCCTGCGCAAGCTCGGCATCTTGCGGGCGCATCTGGCGCTGCAAGGACGCAGCCTGGCGCTGAAGATCGACACCGGCGCAGCGGGCGTGGCGGTCGGCACCGAGCCGGCGCAGGCACGGGTGGAGGCAGATGTGCGCCTGGCGCAAGGCGCGTTGCAACCGGGTAGCCGGGCGCTGTGGCGGTTCCCGCTGCGGGCCGGTGTGGGAGCCACCGATCGCGGCATGCTGGCCTTGCAGCTCGACGTCGCGCGCGACATCCGGGTGCAGGCGCGGCTGCCGCGCGACCCGCGTAGCGGCAGCGAACTGCACGCCGACCTGCACCTGGCCGGGCGGGCGATCCCCTGGGAATCGCCGCGGGCTCTGCTGCCGCGCCTGTCCGGGCAGGTGCGCGGGCGCTGGCCGTTCGAGTCGTTGAACTGGATCAGCGAGTTGTTCGTGCGCAAGCCGTGGTTTCGCCTGGACGGCGGCGGCCTGGTGGAGGCCGATCTCCGTCTGTCCGAAGGCCGGCTGGTCCCCGGCAGCACGCTGGAGGTGCCGCGTGTGGAGGCCACCGCCGAGATGCTGGACCACCGCATCCACGGGATCGCCGCCGCCCAGGGCCGGATCGTGGTCACGGCGGGCAGGCCGCAGGCCCGGCTGGACGTGCGCTTTCCGGAATTCGAGGTGGCCCCGAGCGATGCGCCGGGGCAGGCGTTCGTGCACGGGCAAGACCTGCGGCTGGCGCTGGCCGGCGATGCCGAGCTCAGCCGCCTGCGCGACAGCCTGCAGGTGCGCCTGAGCTTTGCCGACGCGCAGGTGCCGAACCTGACCGCCTACAACCGCTATCTGCCTGGCAACAGCTTGCAATGGCTGAGTGGCAGCGGCCGCTTCAGCGGCGATGTCGAGCTGGATGCCAGCGGCGAGGTCGGCAAGGGCCGCGCCCGGCTGCGCGGCAGCGCGGCGCGGCTGGCGTTGATGGGGGTGGAAATGCAGGGCGATGCCGACCTGGACATATCGCTGCGGCGGGCGGACCTGGGGCGCCAGCAGTTCGACCTGAGTGGCTCGCGGGTGAGCTTGCGCAACCTCCGGCTCGCCGGCCAGACCCGGCCGGGCGAGGCGGGCTGGGCCACGCTGGCGCTGACGCGCGGCCATATCGCCGCGCGCAAGCCGTACCAGGTGGATGCCGATGCCGATCTGCGCATGCGCGATGCCAGCGTGCTGCTGGGGCTGCTCGCGCAGCATTCCGATACGCCGCGCTGGATCCTGGGGCTGGCCGATTCCGGCGAAGTGCAGGCCACCGGCACGCTGCGCTGGCGCAAGGACCGGGTGCTGCTGGACCGGCTGCACGCAGAAAACCAGCGGCTGTCGCTGCGCGCCCGCCTGGACGTCGGCCAGGCGCGGCGGCGCGGCGAGCTGTACCTGCGCTGGGGCGTGCTGGCCGCGGCGATCGAACTGGAGGGCCAGCAGCGGCGCTGGCATCTGACCGGCGCGCGCCAGTGGTACGACAGTCGCCCGCCGCTGCTGCCGCCAGCGCGTTGAGCAACGCGGGAGCGGGCGAGGC
>JAATFS010000421.1 GCA_015655035.1 Lysobacterales bacterium
CGGCCACAAGGTCAACGAACTGATCGCCCGGCTGCGCTACGCCAAGCCTGGCATCGGCCTGATCTCGCCGCCGCCGCATCACGATATCTATTCGATCGAGGATCTGGCGCAGCTGATCTACGACCTCAAGCAGGTCAATCCGACCGCGCTGGTGTCGGTCAAGCTGGTCAGCCATGCCGGCGTGGGCACGATCGCGGCCGGCGTGGTCAAGGCGGGCGCCGATCTGATCACCGTCTCCGGCCACGATGGCGGCACCGGTGCCAGTCCGATCAGCTCGATCCGCTATGCCGGCGTGCCGTGGGAACTGGGTGTGGCCGAGTCGCACCAGGCGCTGGTCGCCAACGACTTGCGCGACCGCACCATCCTGCAGACCGACGGTGGCCTGAAGACCGGCCTGGACGTGGTCAAGGCCGCGCTGCTCGGTGCCGACAGCTTCGGCTTCGGCACCGCGCCGATGATCGTGCTGGGCTGCAAGTACCTGCGCATCTGCCATCTCAACAACTGCGCCACCGGCGTGGCCACGCAGGACGAGCGCCTGCGGGCCAACTACTTCACCGGCCTGCCCGAGCGCGTGGAGAATTTCTTCCGCCTGCTCACCGAGGAAGTTCGGCAATGGCTGTCGTACCTGGGCGCGCGTTCGCTGGACGAGATCGTCGGCCGCACCGACCTGCTCGAACAGATCCCGGCATCGCCGCGCGAAGGCGTCAGCGTGGACCTGTCGCGCCTGCTCACCCATGCGCAATACGGCGGCAGCCATTGCGCGGCACAGCGCCTGTACGAATCGCCCGATAGCCTGGCCACCCAGATGGACGGCCTGCTTGCCGACGCGATCCGCAACAAGACCGGCGGCGACCATCGCTTCCTGATCCACAACACCGACCGCTCGATCGGCGCGCGCGTGTCCGGCGCGATCGCTCGCGTGCACGGCAACCACGGCATGGACGATGCGCCGTTGAACCTGCGCTTCCGTGGCACCGCGGGGCAGAGCTTTGGCGCGTTCAACGCCGGCGGCCTGCAACTGGAGCTGGAAGGCGAAGCCAACGACTACGTGGGCAAGGGCATGGCCGGCGGCCGGCTGGTGGTACGGCCGCCGCGCGGCGCGCGCTTCGAGGCGCGCAACACTGCGATCATCGGCAACACCTGCCTGTACGGAGCCACCGGAGGCGAGCTGTTCGCGGCCGGTCGGGCGGGCGAGCGCTTCGCAGTGCGCAACTCCGGCGCGCTGGCGGTGATCGAGGGCGCGGGCGACCACTGCTGCGAGTACATGACCGACGGCATCGTGCTGGTGCTGGGCAAGGTTGGGCTGAACTTCGGCGCCGGCTTCACCGGTGGCCTGGCCTACGTGCTGGATGTCGAACGCGACTTCGTGGACCGCTTCAACCACGAGCTTATCGACATTCACCGGATCTCGGCCGAGGGCTTTGAAAACCATCGCCAGCATCTGCACACGTTGATCAGCCGCCATCGCGAACTGACCGGCAGCATCTGGGCGCAGCAGATCCTGGACGAGTTCCGCGACTACATCGGCAAGTTCTGGCTGGTCAAACCCAAGGCCGCCAGCATCGAGTCGTTGACCGAATCGCTGCGGCGCGCCGCCTGACCCAAGCTCCCCTCTCCCGCGTGCGGGGGAGGGCCTGGGGGTGAGGGCAGCTCTGGTCTGCCCCCTCCATCCGCCCCTTCGGGGCACCTTCCCCCGCAAGCGGGAGAAGGAATATCGCCACGGAATTCTTATGAGCCGCAAGCAAGCCTTCCAATTCCTCGACCTGCCCCGGCAAATGCCGCAGCGCATTCCGGTGGAGCTGCGCACGTCCGGCGACTGGGGTGAGCTGTACGGCAAATTCGACAAGGCCGATGCGCAGTACCAGGCCGGCCGTTGCCTGGACTGCGGCAATCCGTATTGCAGCTGGAAGTGCCCGGTGCACAACGCGATCCCGCAATGGCTGCAACTGGTGCAGGAAAACCGCATCGAGGAAGCCGCCGCGCTGTGCCATTCCACCAACCCGCTGCCGGAGGTGTGTGGCCGCGTCTGCCCGCAGGACCGGCTGTGCGAAGGCAGTTGTACATTGGAGGAATTCGGCGCGGTCACCATCGGTGCGGTGGAAAAATACATCGTCGATACCGCGCTGGCCGCCGGCTGGCGACCCAACCTGAGCAGCGTGAAGCCCACCGGCTGGCGTGTGGCCGTGGTCGGTGCGGGTCCGGCCGGCCTGAGCTGCGCCGATCGGCTGGCACGCGCCGGCATCCAGGCCGTGGTGTTCGATCGCTACGAGCAGATCGGCGGGCTCCTGCAATTCGGCATCCCCAGCTTCAAGCTCGACAAGAGCGTGATCGCCAAGCGCCGCGAGGTGCTCGAAGGCATGGGCGTGGAGTTCCGCCTGGGTGTCGAGGTCGGCAAGGACATCAGCACCGAACAGCTGTTGCAGGAATTCGACGCGGTATTCCTCGGCACTGGCGCCTATCGCTACACCGATGGCGGGCTGCTGGGCCAGGATCTGAAGGGCGTGCTGCCGGCGCTACCGTTCCTGGTGCAAAACAGCCGCATCGTCGGTGGCAACGATCCATGGGGCCGGCCGATCGCTGGCTGGGAAGACAAGATCGCGTTGCCCGATCTGAACGGCAAGCGCGTGGTGGTGCTCGGCGGCGGCGATACCGGCATGGATTGCGTGCGCAGCGCCATCCGCCTGGGCGCGGCCAAGGTCACCTGCGCCTACCGTCGTGACGAGGCCAACATGCCGGGTTCGGCACGCGAAGTGGCCAACGCGCGCGAAGAAGGTGTGCGCTTCCTGTTCAACCGCCAGCCGCTGGCGATCGAGGCAGGGGCCGACGACGAGGTCATCGGCGTGACCGTGGTCGAGACCCGGCTCGACGATCCGGATGCCAACGGCCGCCGCAATGCGGTGCCGATCGAGGGCAGCGAATCCCTGCTGGAAGCGGACGTGGTGATCATCGCCTTCGGCTTCTCGCCGATGTTGCCGGAATGGCTGGCTGCCGAAGGCGTCGAGGGAACCGGCAATGGCCGCATCGTGGCCAGCGCCACCGCAACCGGTAGCCGCCTGCCGTACCAGACCACCCATCCCAAGCTGTTCGCCGGCGGCGACGCCGTGCGCGGTGCCGACCTGGTGGTTACGGCGGTGGCCGAAGGCCGCGATGCGGCGGCCAGCATCGAACAATGGCTGGGCGTGCATGCCCAGGTCAGCGAGCCGGCAGCTGCCTGAGCACGCGGCGCGTTGGTAAACGCGCCGCGTGCGTCCTTCCCCGCTGGCGGGAGAAGGAATACACGAGAATCGGCCTCAGGCGGTCTTGTCCAGCGACGCCATGTCGATCACGAAGCGGTACTTCACGTCACTCTTGAGCACGCGCTCGTAGGCCTCGTTGATCTGGTCGATGCGGATCAGCTCGATGTCGGACACGATCCCGTGCTTGGCGCAGAAGTCCAGCATCTCCTGGGTCTGGCGAATGCCGCCGATCAGCGAGCCGGCCAGGGTGCGGCGCTTCATGATCAGGTTGAACACGGTCGGCGAGGGATGCGCGTGCTCAGGCGCGCCGACCAGTACCATCGCCCCATCACGCTTGAGCGCGTTGAGGAACGGATCCAGGTTGTGCTGCGCGGCGACCGTGTTGAGGATGAAGTCCAGCGAGTTGGCCTGCGCGGCCATTTGCTCGGCATCCTTTGATACCACCACCTCATCGGCGCCCAGGCGCAACGCATCGGCGCGCTTGTTCTCGGAGGTGGTGAACAACACCACGCTGGCGCCCATCGCCTTGGCGATCTTCACGCCCATGTGGCCCAGGCCACCCAGGCCGACCACGCCG
>JAATFS010000196.1 GCA_015655035.1 Lysobacterales bacterium
CCCAAGCAGCTGGACGAGGAAGTGGCGCGCCTGCACCTGGAGAAGATCGGCGTGAAGCTGACCACCCTGTCCAAGGAGCAGGCCGACTACCTCGGCGTGCCGGTGGAAGGCCCGTACAAGCCGGACCACTACCGCTACTGATTCCCGGCACAGCCATCGGCTGGACCATCAGACAGGCGCCGCGAGGCGCCTGTCTGCTTTTCCCGGTGGCGTATCGGGGCCGGCCGCGAAACGGTCGCAATTGTTTAGCATGGCTGTCTTTCCGTCATGCTCCGGCACACGCCATGATCCACGGTGCAAAGATCGCTTGCAGCCTCCTGCTTGCCGCGCTCGCCGGCTGCGCGCATCTCCCTCCTTGCCGCGAAGGCCACAACGACGCGAGGGTGCTGTTCGACGCGCAACGCCGACGTTCCATTCCGATCGAGCTTTACTTCCCCACCGGGATGCGAAGTTGCACATCTGCACACCCGTGTCCGGTGGCGATGGTCAGCCCAGGCTACGGCATCGGCCACACCGATTATTCGTTCATCGCATCGGCGCTCGCCGACCAGGGCTACCTGACCGTAGCGATCCAGCACGAACTTCCCTCCGATCCGCCGCTGCCCACTCGCGGCGATCTGTTCGCAGCCCGTACTCCGGCCTGGCGACGCGGCGCGCAGAATCTGCGCTTCGTACACGACACGCTGCAACGTTCGTATCCCGGTTTTGCCTGGGACCGGCTCGTTCTGATCGGTCATTCCAACGGAGGCGATATCGCCGCATGGCTCGCGCGCGAATCGCCGGGTTTCGCCAGCACCTTGATAACCCTGGACAATCGACGCATGCCGCTACCGCGCAGCGCGCCGCCACGTGTGTTGTCGATCCGCGCCGGCGACTTTGCTGCCGATGCCGGCGTGCTTCCCCACAAGCAAACCCTCGCCGCTTCAGGCAGCTGCATCATCAAGATCGACGATGCGCGCCATAACGACATGCACGACGGCGGACCGGCGGCGCTCAGGGACGCGATCGTTCAGGACATTTCGCACTTTCTGGGACAGGGCGAGTGCGGGAACGGCGGGGCACCGGACGCCGGTAGTTGATGGCACAGCAGAGCTGCCCTCATCTTCCTTTCAGGCACTTCTCCCGCGCGGGAGAAGGAGGCGGCGCTACGGCCGCCAGTTCGCGTTGCGCTCCCAGAACGCTACGCTGCGCCGATAAGCCTGGCGTTCCAGCGCAACGCCCGAGCCGCCTTCCTCCACGCCCAGCGCGTTGCGCAGCATCGTGATCGGCGCCATCGGGATCTCCTCCGGCTCGGCGGTATACAGGCAGCCGACCACGCCCCAATCGGCATCGATCGGCTCGCCCTCTTTCTGCAGCTGCTCGCGGCTGTAAAGGATCACCACGAAATAGTCCGCCACTGGGGGTTCCACCCCCTCGAACCAGCGCACCAGCACCGGGAGCTCGGCGGAATTGCGCGCCTCGTAGCCTGAGCGCAACAGGTGCCGGTTGGCGTCGGTGATCGGCGCGGTGAGGCATCGGGTCGTGGTCCAGTTGCGATGCACGTGCAGCTTGCAGAACGGCGCATAGCCGGCGAGCACCTTCAATGGCGGCTCTTCGTTGAGGTGGCGCTCGAACTGCTCGGGTGTGCAGTCCTGGATGGCGTTGCCGCGCGGCTGGCGCGGAAACAAACGGGGGCGAGCAAAGCGCGTCAGGATGATCGACATGGGGGCCATCGGTATCAAGCAGCAGATCAGCGCGGATGCGCCAGCGCGTAGTCGATCGCGGCGCGGATCGCGGCGACCTGGGCATCGTTGCACTGCGCCGGCGTGGCGCTGGGGCTGTCCGGGTAGACCTCGGTGGTGGTGGTGTACGCCGCGCCGGTGATGCTGGCGCACAAGCCCAGTTGTTTCAGCGAATAGTTGATCACGCCCGGCGCCACCACCACCGAACCGATCATCAGGCCGTCGGCATCGGCCGGCGCGATGTGAGTGACCTTTGCCACCGCAGCGATCACGGCCTGCTGAAATGCCGGCTGCGGATTCTCGCTGTCGTCGACCAGATAGAAGCCATCGGGAATGCCCCCCGGCACGAACGCCTCGCCATCCCGTGCGGCCAGCGCGGGGCGGAATTCCGACTCGTCCGTGTCCGTGGTTTCGTGCAGATCGATATGCATCCGGACCTGGCCACGCAACGGCGCGGCCAAGCGCATCAGCGCCGCCGATTCCTGCACCAGGCTGCCTTCGTGAAACGAGCGATTGGGATCGATGGCGTCGGCGTTCCAACGCTGGATACGCTCATAACCCCACGGGCTCACGCACGGTGCCAGCAACAGGTTGGCACGCCCCGCGTACTCGTCGGCATGCGCCTGCGCGAACTGCAGCGCGCCTTGCACGCCGCTGGTCTCGTAACCATGCACGCCGCCGGTGACCAGCATCGTCGGCAACGCGTCGTCCCAATCGGGGTTGCGCAGCGCGATCAATGGAAAGCGTTCCGCGGCGTACTCCAGCTGCCCGTATTCCAGCAGTTCCCAGCGCTGGCGCAGAAGCGCGAAGGCGGTCAGCACCTCGTCCCGGTAGCTGCGTTGCACGCGCTGACGGGCGCGCCATGCCGCCTTCTCAACCGGACCCCAAGGCTGTCCAGGGGTACCGATGGGATAGAACGTGTCAGATGTCATGCGCGTGCCTGTGGTGCGTCAACCGGTGGAAGCCGCCGACTTTAGCACTGGATCGCCAGGACATCGCATCGGCTCAGCCGGTCGCCAGGTCCGCGTATACCGCATCGCGCAGTGCGTTGACGAACGCTCCGGACATGCCTTCGTACAAGGTATTGGTCAGCGCGATCACGCTCAGCTTGCGTGCCGGATCGACGAACCAGTTGTGCCCATACACGCCGCCCCAGCGCCAGGTACCGGGCGACTCCGGCGACGCGGCGGCGCGCGGGTCGCGCAACACCGAAAACCCCAGGCCGAAGCCGGTACCGGGCGCGGCCACCAGCGCAGGGATCTGGTCGCGCGCCATCTCACGCACCTGCGCGGCGGGCAGCAGCGAACCGCCGCCGCGACGCAAGGTGTCGAGCAGGTCGAGCAGTTCGTCGGCACGGCCGACCATGCCGGCGCCGCCGGACGGATAGGCGTGGGAGTCCAGCGCACGTGCCGGATCGAATGCCACGCCATCGGCATCGGGCACCAATGGCACCTGTTCGGCGCCGCGCATGCGATGCGGCGCGGGCGTGTCGTTGACGTAGACCGCGGCCAGGCGCTTGGAATCGGTCGCATGGAAGCCGGTGTCGTGCCATCCCAGCGGCGTACCGACCAGTGCCTGCACCACCTCGGGCAGCGGTGCGTCGGCGGCGCGCTGGATCACCGCGCCGATGACGTCGATCCCCAGCGAGTAGCGCCACTGCGTCCCCGGCGCGAACAGCAGCGGCGCCGAAGCCAGACGCCGCAGGTTTTCATCCAGATCGAAGCCAGGAAGATCCAGTCCATCCGATACGCCGGCCTCCCGGTACGGACGCGTCTGTCCGGTCTCATCGAAGCGATAGCCGAGCCCGGAGCTGTGACTGAGCAATTGCCGCAGCGTGATCCGAGGCCGGCTGCCATCGGCCAGTGCCGGGCGGAAATCCGGCAGCCAGCGTGTCACCGGCGCATCCAGCACCAACCTGCCGCGAGCCACCAGCACCATCGCCACCGTGGTGACCACCGGCTTGCTGACCGAGGCCAGCCGGAACAGCGTGTCATGGCGCATCGGCGTACCGGCCTCGCGGTCGGCCAGGCCGGCGGCACGCCGATACAGCAACTTGCCGTCGCGCCGGACCAGCACCACCGCACCGACCAGGCGATGCTCTGCCAGCGCGGCATCCAGCGCCGCATCGATTCGTCCAGTGGCCGGCGCAGCCTGGGCATGCGGCAGCGCCATCAGCGCTCCGCACGCGGCGGCGGCGCCGAGAAAACCGCGCCGGCTACCGGCGGGGCCAACGGGTGCTGACGACATGGCCTGCT
Source organism: Lysobacterales bacterium (assembly GCA_015655035.1). GTDB lineage: Bacteria > Pseudomonadota > Gammaproteobacteria > Xanthomonadales > Xanthomonadaceae > JAATFS01. Next base: position 3,977 of record JAATFS010000196.1, read on the forward strand.
CCTGAAGGAAAGTGCCGCCACCCTAATCCAGCCGCCGGACCAGCGGAACTCGAATCGCGAACCGCTGTGTTCCGAATATCCGGCCAACCCCGGCATCACTCGATTTCCAACACCACCTTGCCCAGATGCGCGCCTGCTTCGAGATGGCGATGTGCCTGTGCGGCATTGGCCAACGGGAAACGCTTGTCGATCAACACGCGTACCTTGCCCTGCTCGATCCATGGCCAAACCACGCGCTCGATTTCGGCCGCCAGTCGCGCTTTTTCATCGGCATCGCGTGGGCGCAGCGTGGAGCCGGTCAGCACCGCCTGCTTGCGCATCACCGCCGCAATCGGCACCTGCAACGTCGCACCGGCCTGCGCGGCGATATAGACGATGCGGCCACGTGGGTTGAGCGCTTCCAGCGTGTCGGCGAAGACTGCGGCGCCGACCATGTCCAGCGCCACATCCACGCCGCCATGTCGCTTGGCCGCGTCGACGAACGATTCGGTGGTGGAATCGATCGCCACGTCTGCGCCTAGCGCGCGCGCCTGCGCCGCTTTTTCCGCCGAACGTGCCGTGGCCAGCACCTGCGCGCCGGCGGCCTTGGCCAATTGGATCGCGGTGACGCCGATGCCGGAGGTGGCGCCGTGCAGCAGCAGCCATTCACCGGCCACCAACCGACCGTGCTCGAACAGATTGGCATAGGCGGTGAACACGGTCTCGGGCAGCGCTGCGGCCTCGATCAGATCCAGGCCGGCAGGCACCGGCAACACGTGCCGCGCATCCACCGCCACATATTCGGCATAGCCACCGCCACCCAGCAGTGCGCAGACCCGGTCGCCCACCTGCCAGCGCCCAGCCGCTTGGACCACTTCGCCGGCCACTTCCAGGCCCAGTGTGTCCGGTGCACCCGGCGGCGGCGGATAGTGGCCAGCGCGCTGCAACAGATCGGGCCGGTTCACACCAGCGGCTCGCACACGTATCAGCACTTGGCCTTGCGCTGGCTGCGGGCGCGGCTGCTCGACGGCATACAGCGCGTCGGCATCGCCCTTGCCATCACGGATGGCGATCGCGGTCATGGTGGGGGTGCTCATCGACACTCCTGCATTGGAATATTGGGGCAAGTGTAGGCCGCTCACCGTTAATTCCGAGAGCACTGCGACGCCGATGCGGGGGCGCTGGATCAATCCTGTCGGGTAGTGGCGGTGCGGCTCGACCACGATCACCGGGCAGAGAATCTCCTCACCTCCATCGCACCTCTTCACATCCATCGCGATGAAGAGATATTATAAACGCACTTCTACTGCCAGCACTCGCCATGCCTTCCGTCAGCTTCGAGTTCTACCCGCCCAAGACCGACGACCAGCGCGCGCAGCTGGACCGCACCGCCACCAAGCTCAAGGCGTTTGCGCCGGAATATGTGTCGTGCACGTTCGGGGCCGGCGGCTCCACCCTCAGCTACACCTCCGAGACGGTGCGCCACCTCAACCAGAAGCACGGTTTGGCGGCGGCGCCGCATCTGTCATGCGTGGGCGGCAGCCGCGAAGAGATCCGCGAACTGCTCAAGCTGTACCGGGCAATCGGTTGCCGGCGCATCGTCGCGCTGCGCGGCGACCTACCCTCCGGCATGGGCCACCCCGGCGACCTGCGCTATGCCGCCGACCTGATCGCGCTGATCCGTGCCGAGCATGGCGACGCGTTCCGTATCGAGGTCGGGGCCTATCCGGAGACGCATCCGCAGGCCAGCGACGCGCTCAGCGACCTGCGCCATTTCAAGGCCAAGGTCGACGCCGGTGCGGATGCGGCGATCACCCAGTATTTCTACAACGCCGATGCGTATTTCCATTTCGTCGATGCGGTACGCAAGCTCGGGGTGCAGATTCCGATCGTGCCGGGGATCATGCCGATCACCAATTTCAGTCAGCTGCGTCTGTTTTCCGAGCAGTGCGGCGCGGAAATCCCGCGCTGGATCAGCAAGCGCATGCAGGCCTATGGCGACGACAATGCGTCGGTGCGGGCGTTCGGTGCAGAGGTGGTGGCTGCGCTGTGCGAGCGGTTGATGGCGGGGGGCGCGCCGGCGCTGCATTTCTATACGCTCAATCTTGCCAAGCCCAGCACCCAGGTGCTGAAGTTGCTTGGCTCGCACTGAATTGTTTTTTGGGGCTTCGGTGTTGGTGTTTTTTGCTTGGTTGGCGGTGCGGGAGCAAGATCAAGAGCTTTCGCCCGACGCGAGCCGGTGCGATGAAGCCGCACAGGTCCCCCGCGCTCCTCGCCAAGGACGGCGTTTATCCCCTTTTCCCGGGACGGCGCCCAAACTCGCTGCGCTCAAACAGGGCGCCGCTTCGGCCATCCTTGCCTGCGGTGCTCGGCTCGCTTTGAGGGCTAGGTAGACCAACATCAAAATCTGAACAACGGCAACGGCAAAAGCGTTGCTGATTTTTCAGCTGTGCGGACGGAAGCTTTGGCTCTGGGCCTTTGCTTCTGAAGCTGGCTGCAAATGCTGGAGAATCGAGAAAGCTCTAGCACCCGCTGTCTGGAGTGTTTCATGAGCATGGCCAGCGACGTCGAAAAGCAGGCTCATTGCGGCCACAACGAGCGAATCGCGGCGATGCCGTGGGCGCCATGCTGGCGCGCTTCCGAGACCTGGTCGGCTCCCAGGCCGCCGATTGCGTACAGGGGCAAGGACACGTGTTCGCGCAGGCGTTCGAATGCGTCCCACCCCAGCGGCTGGACTGCCGGGTGCGAGGCGGTGGTCAGCACCGGACCCAGCACCGCGAAGTCGCAGCCGATGCGTTGCGCATGCCGCAGCTCGTCCAACGTGTGGCAGGACGCGGCAACCGCCTGTTCCGGCGGCAGCGGCCGTTGCTGTAGCGCAGCCAATTGTTCCGAACCCAGGTGTACGCCGATCCCCAGCTCTGCGGCCAGGGCCACGTCGCGATTGAGCAATAGTTGTACGCGTGATTTGCCGCACTGTTGCAGCAGCTTTCGCACCAGC
>JAATFS010000056.1 GCA_015655035.1 Lysobacterales bacterium
ACGCATTCCCATGCCGCGTCGCTGTCGGCGATGTTGTTGTAGCTCAGTTCCTTGCCCTGCAACTGCTCGAACGTCGCCAACGAACCGGGCGCCGGATACAGGTCGCGATAGAACGCCGCCTGTTGGTGCGGGTTCTCGCCGTAGCGCAGGTCCATGACCTTGATGAAGCTGCCGTTGGCCTGCGCCGAGAACGCGCTGCGCACCGGGACTTCGGTCGAGCTGTCGGTCACGGCCGACAGGTAATTGCTGATCGCCGCGTCGTACTGGGCCACGCGGTTGAACGCGGCCACCGACAGCGCGAAGCGCTTGGCCGCCGACAGCTGGCCGTCATTGGCGTCCAGTTCGGCCAGCAGCTCGGCGTACTGCGCCGGGTCGGTGGCCACCGCCACGCGCGCGAAGTTCTTGGCCGCCGAGCGCAGCATCGCCGGACCGCCGATATCGATGTTTTCCACCGCATCGGCGAGCGTGCAGTCGGCCTTGGCGGTGACCGCTTCGAACGGGTAGAGGTTGAGCACCAGCAGGTCGATCGGCGCGATGCCGTGCTCGACCATCACCGCATCGTCGGTACCGGCGCGGCCGAGCAGGCCGCCATGCACGAGTGGGTGCAGGGTCTTGACGCGTCCGTCCATCATCTCCGGGAAACCGGTCAGCTCGGCCACGTCCTTGACGGCCAGGCCGGCGTCGCGGATGGCCTTGGCGGTACCGCCGGTGGACAGCAATTCGACGCCGCGCGCGGCCAGCGCACGGGCCAGTTCGATCAGGCCGGTCTTATCGGAAACAGACAGCAGGGCCCGGCGCACGGGCAGGAAATCGAAGGACATGGAGGCATACGCGAAGCGGAGCGGGCCGATATTGTAGCCGCCACCGCCGCTGGCGTCGGCGCAGGACCGACGTTGGCGGGCTTCGCCACGGCCGGTAGTGGCGTGCAGCGCGCGCCGGCCGGCCTCAGCTCAGGCCGTATTCCTTCAACTTCTTGCGCAGCGTGGCGCGATGGATGCCGAGCATTGCGGCGGCGCGGCTCTGATTGCCTTCGCAGTGGTTGAGCACTTCCACGAACAGCGGGATCTCCATCTCGCGCAGCACGATTTCGTAGACATCGTCCGCATCGCTGCCATCCAGATCGCGCAGGTAACGGCGTACGGACTGGGCCACGTGTTCGCGCAACGGCGACTTCGGCGCGCCACGACTGGTGTCAGGACGGGTAGGAGCTGCGTTCAAGGAAGTTTCCGGATCACGATGCCGGGCGGGTGGTCCCGGCGAGGGGAACTGAGTCTAGCGCGAGCCCGGGGACCCCGCCACGCCCCCTACGCGGAGTCGGCTGCCGATCTCAGCGGAATTCGAAAGCGAATGCCGCCGTGTCGGCGCTGGGCTCGCGCACGTGGAAGTCGATCCGGGCACTCTGGCCGGGCGCCAGGCGGTCATGCGCTGCCGGTGCGTGGCCCAGGTAGTCGCGTGGGGCGAACGCGCGGCGGCCGATGAGGCGTCCGTCGGCATCGGACAGCGACAATTGCAGCCACGGCCAGGCTTGTTCCCAGCGCGCATCGTTGCGGAAGCTGGCCTGGACGCGCAGCACGCCCGGGGCTGCGGCAATCGGCCGCACGTCGCGTTCGAGCATGGTGAACGCCGCCGGCTCGCGCCATGCCGGCAACGCGCAACGCAGCGCCGCGCACAGCGTGCTCAGGGCCGGGCGCCAGCGCGCATCGGCGGCCAGGCGCGCACGATCGGCCAGCACCAACTGCGTGCTCAGCGCTGCGCACAGCAATAGCAGCAGTGTCCATTGCCAGGCCGTGGCGCGGGTTCGCGAGAAGTGTCGGGGACGGCGCGCGAAGGTCGGTACCGAGGCCTCCGCGTTCGGGCGCGTGGCTGGGCTGTGCGGGGGTGTGGCAGCGGCCACGGGCGCGCGAGGAGGTGCCTGGGCGGCCGCTGCCGGAGCCGGCGTTTCCGGCCCGGTGGCGGCCGCCGTGTCCATCGCCGCCGTCGCCTCGGACGGCGCCGATGCGGCGGGCTGGACCGACTCGCTGCGTAGGAACGTGGCCAGCGGACGGCGCGGCGGCGGAGTGGACTCGGTCATCGTGCAAGTCGAAACGAGGAGCGGCTATTCAACCATGATGACGCGGACAGATCGCGTTCCGCAGCGGGCACGGGCTGGCCGCGATGGCCTTCGGCGGCGTTTGCGCCCATATTCGCGGCTTGGTTAGTATGGCTTTCTGATAGTGATACTATCCGACATTGCTTCTTGCGAAGCCGGGCCAATGCCCATCGGGAACGGCCAACATAAGATTCATCCCGCCACGGTACGCCGCGGCATTCTCCTTGCCCGGTGCCATGCCGGGTTTTTTTTTTGGAAAAACCGGGTGTGGTGATCGAAGCGGGGCGATTGGCCCTGCGCAACGCGTCAGCGGCGGCGGCCCTTGCCCGGGTCCACCAGCAGGTCCAGCAGACCATTGCGTTGGCGCGGGCTGAGCGTTTCGAATTGGGCCAGCAATAGGCGCTGTTGTTCGTTGAGGTCGCGATAGCTCGCCGGTTCGTCGGCAATGGCAAGCGACGGTGCGCCGAACAAGCGTTCGCCACGCCCGGTGGCCAGGTACTCGAAATGCAGTCCGCTGCGTTTGGCCAGCCCGATCAGATTCTCCACCGACGGCGTGGTGCCTTCGGCCATTTCCCATTGCGCGACCGCACCGCGCGAGACCCCGAGCTCGCCGGCCAATGCTTCCTGCGTCAGCTGGGTGAGAGTGCGCGCCTCTCGAACGCGTTCGTACAACTTGCTCACGGACCACTCGGTGCCACGGATGGGGCCGGAGATATAGCGCCTGCATACGCAACCAGGTGCAAGTATCGATAACAACTCGAATAATGTTATCGATACTATCCGTTATGGGGTGACGGGAAGGTCGACGGCTCGTTGCTCGTGTAGGTAGGTCATCCACAAGGAATCGAAATGCGCCAATCGCGCCCATATCCGCCGCCCGCAGGCACCCAGGACGGTCCGGCGCCCTCGCCAGCAGCAATGCCGGGCATGCGTTTCAGCGGCATCCATCGCTATCGGATATGGCATCGGCAGCAGCGTCTGCTCGCCGTCAGGCGCGGCTGGTACTGGCCTGCCGTGCTGGCACCACGGATCTGGCTGCTGGGCGTGCGGCAGTTGAGGACGGCGGCTGCGCTGGTGCTGGGCTCGATCCTGTGCGCCGGGTTGTTGCTGTTGCTGGGAACATGGCTGCCGAGTTGGGCGCTGTGGCTGGCCGCGAGCGCGTGTGAGCTGGGTGTGCGCTGCGTTTGCGGATGGCGCGGCTGGCGCTGGCGCGAGCGGCAGTTGCGACGCGACGGCTGGACGCAACTCGACGAGCTGCACGCCATCAGCGCGAATGATGCGCTGAGCTCGGCCTGGATCCGCCGAGGCCGTGGCTGTGCCGTGGGTGCCGGAACGCCGTATTCCCGGCCTGGCGAGGATTCCGGCCGACGGGCTTGAGTACGCCCCGGCGGGGTAGCCATCGGCGGGGGGCCTGTGCGCTGCGAGGACGGCGCCTGAACGGTGCCGTCGAGGTGCCGACTGCGCCGCTCAGGCGCGGCGCACGCCCTCGATCCGCATCCAGTCCTCGTCGCGCTCGCAGCGCAGCGAATCGAACCAGGGCGCATAGCGCGCCAGCAGTTCGTCCTCTTGCCCGTGCAGGATACCCGACAGCGCGATCCGGCCGCCCGGGGCCACGCGCGCGGCCAGCACCTCGGCGAGTGCGTCCAGTGCGGAGGCCAGGATGTTGGCCACCACCACCGGGTAGGCCTGCACCGGTTCGTCCTGCGGCAGGTAGACCGCCAACCGCGTACCGACTTCATTGCGCTCGGCGTTGTCGTGCGTGGCGATCAGCGCTTGCGGGTCGTTGTCCACGCCGAGCGCGCGCGCGGCGCCCAGCTTCAGCGCGGCCAGCGCCAGGATGCCCGAGCCGCAGCCGAAATCCAGAACGGTCTGCCCGCCCAACAGGCCTTGGGTGGCCAGGCCGTCTAGCCAGCGCAGGCACAAGGCGGTGGTCGGGTGGGTGCCCGAGCCGAACGCCAGGCCCGGGTCCAGCCGCACCACGGCCGCATCGGCGCCGCGTGCGTCTTCGGGCAGGTCGTGGTTCCACGGCACGATGAAGGTGCGGGCGCCGAAGCGCATCGGCTGGAACTGGTCCAGCCACGCACGCTCCCAATCGCTGTCCTCGACCTGGCGGAACTGCACCTGGGTCCAGTCCAGGCCCGGATCGAAGGCCTCCAGCGCCGCCAGCAGCGCCAGGGCATTGCTGTCGTCGGGAAACAGCGCGGTCAACACCAGGGTGTTCCACAACGGGGTCTCGCCCACGCCCGGCTCCAGGATCGCACGCTCGTTGCTGGTGTCGGCCTCGGCATCGAGCAGCGTGATCGCCAGCGCGCCGACATCCTCCAGGGCGTTCTCGAAGCGTGGCTGGGTGGATTCGGTGCAGTGCAGGGTCAGTTCGAGGAACGGCATGGTGGGGACCGGCAAATAAAGTGCGCATCGTAGACGACCGCACCGTCCGGCGCTCGTCCGGCAACGTGGCATCGCATGCGATAGACTGCACGCCGCTGACACAGTCGGACCAGGCTGGTGTCGCAAAACCCGCCGTTTCCACGGTCTGCTCATGCCGTTCGCGCGTACCCGTCCGCTGTGGTTGTTGCTTGCGCCCGTCGCGCTGCTGGCGGGTGTGTGGTGGCGGCATGCCCAGCCTCCGGCGCCGGCCGGCGCGGCGGCCACGGCGAGCGTGCGCTCGGCGCCGCCGGTCCAAGCGCAGATGCAGCCGCGCGAGCGCCCGTCAACGGCGGTCGGTCCCGGGCTGGCCCTTGGCCCGCGCGATGGCTTCGAAGCGCAGGCCGATCTTTATCGCTATGCGCGGCAACTGGCGGACGACGCGCGAGCCGGGAATGCTGAAGCGACCTGGATGCTCAGCCGGGTATACGACTATTGCGCCGGCTATGCGCTCGATCCGGCCGGCTATGCCGCCGATAGCGAATGGATCGCCGGGCAGGTGTCGGCCGGGACGAACACCTTGCTGGCCGCGCGCGAGCGGGTGGGCCGGCGCTGTGCCGGCTTTGCGCCCAGCGACGGCCTCGGCGCGCAGGCGGTGCAGCAGCAGCGCCTGCGCGCGGCGCAGGCGGGCAACCTGGCGGCCGAAGCGGCGCTGTTGGCGCAGGGGCAGCCACTGGACCGCTCACCGGCCTACCGGCGCGGCGTGGTGTACCGGGTGATCGCCTCGCGCGATCCCGAGGCCTACCTGGCGTTGTCGCCGGCGATGGGGGCCAGCGCCAGCGGCGATGATGCCTATGACGGTTATGTCGCCGGTAATCAGTTCGCGCAATTGGCTTGGCAACTGGCGGCATGCAAACTGGGATTGGACTGTGGGGCGCGCAGCGCGTTGATGACCAGCTATTGCGCCAATGGCGGTATCTGTTCGCAGGACGATTCGCAGGATTTCGCTTCGTTCGTATTCGATGCCGCGGTACCGCGGCAGGGAGCACAAAAGATGGATGAGATGGTCGATACGCTGGTCAATGGCACTGGAGCGCCGTCATGAACCGTCGATGGGTCCACGGCCTGAAATTCTGGTTCTGGGTGGCGCTGTTCGTGGCCTATTCCGCGGCGGCGGTCACCATCGTGATGATCGATACCGCTGACTACCGCTACCAGCGGCTGTCGCAGGTCAGGCTGACCACGGTCAAGACGGATGAGCAGGTGCGTCGCACCGGTGCAGGGCAGGTGGCTGCGGTCTACCGCGCACAGAGCGGCATGCCGTTCTCGACCTTGCCCGCCGGCTCGAGCTTCCAGATCGTCTGGCCGGATGGCTCCACCGAGACCATGACGATCGTCGATCCCGCCTCCGGGACCGGTGCTGCACCGCTGCAAGGCAGCCAGCAGGTGGCCGAACGCGCCAAGACGCCAGTCAAGTAACTGGCGCATGCCTTGGACAGAGGCGTCGATGCGGCAGCGGACCTCCCTTCCGCTGCCGGCTACGCTCAGATCAGCGCGATCGACTTGTTCTTGCGCTCGGCCAGGCGCTTTTCCAGATAGTGGATGTTCTGCCCACCGGCCTGGAAGCCCTTGTCGCGCATGATCCGCTGCTGCAACGGGGTGTTGGTCTTGATCCCGTCCACCACCAGTTCGCTCAGTGCCACGCGCATGCGGGCGATCGCGGTCTCGCGGTCGGCGCCGTGCACGATCAGTTTGCCGATCATCGAGTCGTAGTTCGGCGGCACGCGGTAGCCGCTGTACATGTGCGTGTCCACGCGCACGCCGGGGCCACCGGGTGGATGGAACGCGGTGATCAGTCCCGGATTGGGCATGAAGGTTTCCGGATCCTCGGCGTTGATGCGGCATTCGATCGCGTGGCCGCGCAGCACGATGTCGCTCTGCTTGAGCGTCAGCTTCTGCCCGGAAGCGATGCGCAGCTGCTCGCACACCAGGTCGATGCCGGTGACCATCTCGGTGACCGGATGTTCGACCTGGATGCGGGTGTTCATTTCGATGAAATAGAAGCTGCCGTTCTCGAACAGGAACTCGAACGTGCCGGCGCCGCGATAGCCGATGCGGATGCAGGCATCCACGCAGACCTTGCCGATCTCGTTGCGCATGTCCTCGCTGATGCCCGGTGCCGGCGCTTCCTCGACCACCTTCTGGTGGCGGCGCTGCATCGAGCAATCGCGCTCGCCCAGGTGGATGGCGTTGCCCTGGCCATCGGCCAGCACCTGGATCTCCACGTGGCGCGGATTCTCCAGGAACTTCTCCATGTACACCTGATCGTTGCTGAAAGCGGCCTTGGCTTCGGACTTGGTGGTCTCGATCGCGGCCTTGAGCGCGGCTTCCGAGTGCACCACGCGCATGCCACGGCCACCGCCGCCGCCGGCGGCCTTGATGATCACCGGATAGCC
>JAATFS010000339.1 GCA_015655035.1 Lysobacterales bacterium
CCCAGCAGGAACAGCAGCAGCGCGACCGCCGGATAGCCCCACAAGGTGACGCCGGTCTGGATCCGCATCATCTGCGACGAGGCCAGGATCAGCGCGGCGGTGACGATGCCGGCCGCGACCCGGTTGGCGATCTTCTGCAGGCTCTCCATCAGATGCGATTCCTCCAGGCCGGTGACGCGCATCTGCAGGCGGTTGTCCGCGGCCAGCGACAGGATGTCGGACATCCGTCGCGGACCGTCGCGCAGCAGCGTCTGCAACTCCATCGCCTCGCTGGCGAGATTGGCGGCGGACAGCGATTTCTTCAGGCGCGCCCGCATCACGTGTTGCAGGTGGCGCTCGACCACGCGGCGGGTGTCCAGGCGCGGCGACAGCGCCCGGCACACGGTTTCCAGGTTGAGCAGGGTCTTGCCGACCAGGCTCAGTTCCGGCGGCGTGCGCAGGCCGTTGGCGGCGGCGATGCGTACCAGGTCCAGGACCACGCGGCCTTCGGAGGTGGTCGGGTGGGCGGCATAGCGCGCGATCATCTGCCCGGTTTCGCGCAGGTAGCGTTTTTCGTCGTAATCCTCCAGGCGAATGCTCAACGCGATGGTTTCTTCCGCAACTTCCTCGCCGCGCCCATCCACGGCGGCGAACAACAGCTTGAGCAGGCGCTCGCGCAGCCGTGGCGGCACGTGCGCGACCATGCCCAGGTCGAAGATCGCAAGGCGGCCGTCATCCAACACGCGCAGATTGCCGGGGTGGGGGTCGGCATGGATCTCGCCATGCACGAACATCTGGTCCAGATAACCACGCACCAGCGCCCCGGTCAGTTCCTCCAGTGGCTGTTCGGTACGGCGCAGGCCGGAAATCTTGTCCACCCGCACGCCTTCGGCCAGCTGCAAGGTCAGCACCCGGCGGCTGCTCAGGTCCCAGATCGGTTGTGGCACCCATAGCTGAGGAAACGGCCTGAGGTGCTCGCCGAAGCGCGCCAGATTCTCGGCTTCGGCCTGGTAGTCGAGCTCGGCGCGCAGGGTCTTGCCGAACTCGTCGAGCCAGTCGGCAAAGTGCACGCGGCGGCCGATTCCGGTCAGGCGGTCGGCGGCGTGGGCAAAGCTCTTGAGCACGTCCAGGTCCGAGCGCACCTGTGCGGCGACCTCGGGCTTTTGCACCTTGATCGCCACCGGGGTGCCATCGCGCAACGCCGCGCGATGGACCTGGGCCAGCGAGGCGCAGCCGAGCGGGATGGGATCGAACTCGGAGAAGGCCTTGTTCAGCGGCACCCCGAGTTCTTGTTCGATGATCTGGCGGATGCGCTCGACCGGGATCGCCAAGGTGTTTTCCTGCATCCGCTCCAGCGCGGTGGCGAATGCGGGCGGCACGATGTCCGGCCGGGTGGACAGCATCTGGCCGAGTTTGACGAAGGTGGGGCCCAGCGTTTCCAGGTCGCGTACGAATTGTTCGGGCTGCCCGTCCGGCGGGATCTCCCGGGCCAGGGTCGGGTCCAGGTTCATGCCTGAGAACACACCGGAACCGCGGTAGCGCAGCAACAGCCGCAGGATCTGGGTACGCCGGCTGATGCCGCCTACCACGGCGGCATGCGGGGTCGGCTCGGGTGGGGCGGACGTCGCAGTCAAGGCAGGCTCCGGCAGGGCGCAGGGTGGCCAGTGTTGCCGTAACGGGGTGGTGGCGCGGTGAATCCGGCCCGGTTGTGGCCATTCGCCCCCCATCCGGTCGCAACAATGGCTAGACTCGACGCCCCCACTATTTCCGTTCTGGAGTTTTCATGGCTTTCTGCCTCCCGTCCCGCGCCGACCACGTCGGCAGCTTTCTGCGCCCGGCCTATCTGCTGCAGGCGCGCGAGCAGTTCCATCGTGGCCAGATCGACGCATTGGCGCTGCGCGAGGTCGAGGACCGCGCCATCGCCGAGGTCGTGCAGTTGCAGGAATCGGTCGGGCTGCAGGCGATCACCGACGGTGAGTTCCGCCGCACCTATTTCCACGTCGATTTCCTGCGCCAGCTCGGTGGCGTGCACAGCGACGAGCCGAAGACCATCGTGCGCGAGGATGGCACTGAAGAGCTGTCGCCGCCGGTGATGCGCGTGATCGGGCCGGTGCGCCATGCCGCCGACATCCAGCGCGCCGACTTCGAATACCTGCGCAGCCGCACCACGCGCACGCCGAAGGTGACGATTCCGTCGCCGACGATGCTGCACTTCCGGGGCGGCCGCGCGGGGATCAGCGCCGAGCACTATCCCGAGCTGGACCCGGACTTCTACCAGGATGTGGCCGATGCCTACGCCGCCGAGCTGCGCTCGCTGGCCGAAGCGGGCTGCCGCTACGTGCAGATGGACGACACCAACCTGGCCTACCTGTGCGACCCGCAGATGCGCGAGGCCGCGCGCGCCCGTGGCGACGATCCGAACGAACTGCCGCACCGCTACGCCAGCTTCATCAACCGCGTCGCCGCGCAAAAGCCCGAAGGCATGACCCTGGCCATCCACCTGTGCCGCGGCAACTTCAAGAGCACCTGGGCTGCGCAGGGCGACTACGAGCCAGTGGCCGAAGCGCTGTTGGCGGAAATGGCGGTGGACGCCTATTTCCTCGAGTACGACGACGCGCGCAGCGGCGGTTTCGCACCGCTGCGCTTCCTGCCCAAGGACAAGGTGGTGGTGTTGGGCCTGGTCAGCACCAAGCTGGGCACGCTGGAGACCAAGGACGAGCTCAAGCGCCGTATCGACGAAGCCGCCCGCTACGCGCCGCTGGACCAGCTGGCGTTGTCGCCGCAGTGCGGGTTCTCCAGCACCGTGCACGGCAACGACATCGCGGTGGAAGCGCAGCGCCGCAAGCTGGAACTGGTGGTGGAAACCGCTGCCGACGTCTGGGGCTGAGGCAGGCCGCGCCGTCGATCGCGATGGCGTGCCCCCATCTGCCCGAAGGGCGGATGGGGGCGGACGCAGCCCCACCAGCTCAGGCGTTGACGTCCACCACCGTGCGCCCACGGACCTGGCCTTTCAGCATCAGCGGCGCCAGTTCCAGTACCTGGGCCAGCGTTACCTCGGTGGTCATGCGGTGCAGCAGTTCCGGATCCAGGTCGCGCGCCAGCCGCTGCCAGGCCTGTTCGCGTACCGCTTGCGGCGCGTTGACCGAATCGATCCCGGCCAGCGTGATGTTGCGCAGGATGAATGGCAATACCGAGCCGGGCAGGTCGCTGCCCTGGGCAAGCCCGCAAGCGGCGACGGTACCGCGATAGGCGGTCTGTGCCAGCACGTTGACCAGGGTATGGCTGCCCACGCTATCCACCGCACCGGCCCAGCGCGGCTTTCCAACCGGCTTTCCGGGCGCGGACAGGCCATGTCGGTCGATCACGTCCGATGCGCCCAGCGCCTTGAGCTGTTCGGTGTCTTCCAACCGGCCGGTAGAGGCGACCACCTGGTAGCCGAGCCGGGACAGCAATGCGATCGCCACCGAGCCGACCCCGCCATTGGCGCCGGTGACCAGTATCTCGCCATCCTGCGGCCGCACCCCGCCGTGTTCCAACGCCAGCACGCACAGCATTGCGGTATAGCCGGCCGTGCCTATGGCCATCGCCTGCTGCGCATCGAACGCGGCGGGCCGCTTGACCAGCCATTCGCCGCGTACCCGCGCGCGCTGCGCATAGCCGCCGTGATGGGTCTGGCTCAGTGCCCAGCCATTGAGCAGTACCGCATCGCCGGGAGCGAAATCCGGATGGGTGGAGCGCTCGACGGTGCCGGCCAGGTCGATGCCGGCCACCAGTGGGAATACCTGCACGATCGGCGCCGCACCAGTTACCGCCAGCGCGTCCTTGTAGTTGAGAGTGGAATACTCCACGCGCACATCGACATCGCCGGGCATCAGCTCGGTCTCGTCCATTTGCACGATGGCTGCGCGCAGAGCATCGCCCACTTTGCTCACCTGCAATGCCTGGAAGCTCATCGCCAATCTCCATGGGAAAGAGCATCCGATTGTGCGCGCCCGCTCGCCACCCGTGAAGAACGTACACTCGGGCAATACCCTTCCACGCATCGACCAGACGGAACATCCCATGGCCAAACGAATCCAGTTTTCCACCCACGGTGGACCTGAGGTACTTGCCTACGTCGACTACACGCCTGCCGAACCCGGCCCGGGCGAAGTGCGCGTGCGCAATCGCGCGGTCGGGCTGAACTTCATCGAGATCTACGTGCGTAGCGGCTTGTACCCGGTGCCGGCATTGCCCTCCGGCGTGGGCACCGAGGGCGCCGGCGAAGTGGAGTCGGTCGGCCCCGGCGTGAGCCGGTTCAAACCCGGCGACCGGGTCGCCTATGCCACCGGCCCCTTGGGCGCGTATGCCGAACTGCACGTGTTGCCGGCCGACAAGCTGGTGTTGCTGCCCGATACGATTTCATTCGAACAGGCGGCAGCGGTCATGCTCAAGGGCCTGACCACCCAGTATCTGCTGCGCCAGACCTATCGCTTGCAGGGGGGCGAGACGGTGCTGTTCCATGCGGCGGCCGGCGGCGTGGGTTCGCTGGCCTGCCAATGGGCGCGCGCGCTGGGGGTGCAACTGATCGGTACCGTCGGCTCGGCGGCCAAGGCCGAACAAGCGCGCGCGCTCGGCGCCTGGGAGGTCATCGACTACAGTCGGGAGGACGTGGCCGCGCGGGTGCTGGCGCTGACCGATGGCCGCAAGTGTCCGGTGGTGTACGACTCGGTCGGCAAGGACACCTGGGAGACCTCGCTGGATTGCGTGGCGCCGCGCGGATTGCTGGTGAGCTTCGGCAACGCCTCCGGGCCAGTGACCGGGGTGAGCCTGGGGACGTTGTCGCAGAAAGGCTCGCTCTACGTCACGCGGCCCACGCTGGCGCATTACGCCGCCAGCGCCGAGCAGTTGCAGGCGATGGCCGATGAGCTGTTCGGGTTGATCGCCAGTGGCGCGATCCAGGTCCAGATCGGGCAGCGCTATGCCCTGGCCGACGCCGGCCGCGCGCAGCAGGCCCTGGCCGGACGGCAGACCACCGGATCGACCGTGCTGCTGCCTTGAAGCGCGCAAGCTGAACGCGGTGCTGATACCGCCTGTACGTCCAATCGGCGAGAATCGCATCCCCCCCGCACTAAGGACGACCCGATGGCTGGAGCCAGCCTGTTTACCCTGCTCGATGATATTGCCACCCTATTGGACGACGTTGCTGTCCTCACCAAGGTAGCGGCGAAGAAGACCGCTGGCGTACTGGGCGACGACCTGGCGCTCAACGCACAGCAAGTCACCGGCGTGAGCGCCGACCGCGAACTGCCGGTGGTCTGGGCCGTGGCCAAGGGCTCGCTGTTGAACAAGGCGGTGCTGGTGCCGGCGGCGCTGGCGATCAGCGTCTGGCTGCCATGGGCGATCACGCCGTTGATGATGATCGGCGGCACCTTCCTGTGCTTCGAGGGCGTGGAAAAGCTGGCGCACAAGTTCCTGCACAGCCCCGAGGAAGACGAGCAACGGCACGCCGACCGTACCCGTGCGCTGGCCGACGAGAGCGTGGACGTGGTCGCGCTGGAGAAGGACAAGATCAAGGGAGCGATCCGCACCGACTTCATCCTCTCGGCCGAAATCATCGTGCTCTCGCTCGGCGTGGTCGGGAACGTGCCGTTCGCGCAGCAAGTGGTGGTGCTGGTCGCGATCGCGCTGGGCATGACGATCGGCGTCTACGGCGTGGTCGCGGGAATCGTCAAGCTTGACGACCTGGGTGTGTACCTCACCACCAAGAGCGCGCCCTTGGCCGCGATTGGACGCGGCATCGTCGCGGGCGCGCCATGGCTGATGAAGTTCCTGTCGGTGGTGGGCACGCTGGCGATGTTCCTAGTCGGCGGCGGCATCCTGGTCCACAATACCCCGTTCCTGCACCACGCCGTGACCGACCTCAGCGAAAAGCTGCCGAGCCTGGCCTGGTTGCTGCCATCGGTGGGCAACCTGCTGGTTGGTCTGGTCGCTGGCGCGGTGGTGCTGGCAGCAGTGACGCTGTTCCAGAAACTGCGTGGTAACAAGCCCGCGCATTGATCCGGTGATGTAGACGCCTTCTTCCGGGTGCGGGAAAAGGCGTCGCACCCGGCTCGATCACGCAAGCATTTCGCGCACGCGTCAAGCGGCATGGTTGATGCGGTTCTTGCCCGAGGTCTTGGCCTCGTACATCGCGCGATCGGCACGGCGCACCAGGTCGTCCTGGGGTTCGCCGGCGCGGCGCATCGCCACCCCGGCGCTGAAGCTGACGAACACGCGCATATCCTCGTGCACGAACCAGCGCTGCGCCAGCGCGCGCTGTAGCCGCGCCAACGCCGCACTGGCCTCGAGCAGCGTGGCATCGGGCAACAGCAGCACGAATTCCTCGCCACCGAAGCGCGCGATCGTATCGCTGGCGCTTAGCGTGGTCCTGGCGATTGCCACGACATGCCGCTAGGCGGCATCGCCACGAATTTACGACCCCTGTAGGGG
>JAATFS010000319.1 GCA_015655035.1 Lysobacterales bacterium
ACGTCGGCGGCGCCGATGGCGAGCTGGTTGGCCTGGCGTGCGTGTTCGGCGTTCTGGCGCACGGTGGAGGTCAATTCCTCCATCGAGGCGGCGGTTTCCTCCAGGTTGGCGGCCTGCTGCTCGGTGCGGCGCGACAGATCGCTGTTGCCGGAGGCGATCTCGCCGGCGGCGGTGTTGATCGCAGATGAAGCATGTTGAATGCTGCCGACGATCTCGGTCAGCTGCTCGATGGTGGTGTTGGTGTCGTCGCGCATCTGCGCGAACACGCCACGGAAGTCGCCCTGCATGCGCTGGCTCAGGTCGCCCGAGGCGATCGTCTTGAGCATGTCCGAAAGCGCGCCGAGGCTGGCCTCGCTGGTGCCGATCATCCCATTGAGGGTGTCCAGCATCTGCCTGAAGGCATGCTGGAAGCGGCTGGCATCGCCGCGTACCGTGAAGTTGCCCTCGGCCACGGCCCCGGCAAGTCGGGCGATTTCGCCGTTGACGTCGGTGAGGTTGCGTTTGCAGGTATCCATGGCCTCGGTGACGCGGGCCTTCTCTCCAGGCAGCACTTCCATGTCGCCGGACAGGTCGCCGACCGAGTAATGACTCATCAGGTCCACCAACCTGAGATTGAGGGCGATCTGGGAATCGACCAGACCGTTGACCTGGCCGACCATGGTGCCGTAATCGCCGGGAAAGCGCGTGGCATCGATGCGGTAGCTGATGGCGCCGGCATCGTGGCGGCTGGCCATGTCCACCAGCGCCCCGATGACGCTCTTGAGCTGCTGCTGCATGCGCGCCAGGCTCCGCAACAGGGCCGTGGTCTCATCGTTGCCGGTGATGCGGATGTCGTGGTCCAGCCGGCCGGCGGCGACGTCGTCGGCGACCCGCATTGCCTGGTTCAGGGGGCGGGTCAGGCTGCGGGTGATCAGCAATGAGGCAAGCATGCCCAGCACCAGGCTCAGCCCGCCCAGCACCAGTGTCTGCACGCGGGCTTCGGTGCCGATGTCGGTCATCTTCTGCCGGGCGATGGCAGTGGCTTTTTCCTGATGGGCAATGGCCCTGACCAGCGTGGCATTCCAGGCATTCATCGCCGGGGTGGCTGCCTGGAAGGTCTGCTCGATGGCGCCGTCGATATCGCCGGCCGCCGCCAGTTCGCTCATCTTCTTGTTGGCACTCTGTGCGACCGCGCGACTGGCCACGATTGCCTCTCTGAGCTTGCGGCCGGTGTCGTCGACCGGCAACTTCATGTACTCGGACCAGAGCTTCTCGTAGCGAGCGCGCAGTTCGCGCAGCTGGACTTCGCTTTCGGACAGCGTGCTACCTCGCCTGAGCAGCATTTCGCGGCGTACCCGCACCATGGCATCGTTGATGTTCAGCATTTCGTTGAACTGCCGGACCTTGACCATGTTCACGTTTGCAATCTGCTCGAACTGCCGGGTTTGTTGCCGGTTGCCGTATAGCGAACTGAGCAGGATCAGCGCAATGAGCGCCAGCAGCAGGGCGAAGCCCACCGTCAGGCGGGTGCCGACTTTGAAGCGTTGCAAAAAATCCATGACATGAACCCCGAAGTTGAAGTGATCTGCATGTGTCTGGAAAATCCATACGCATACGCGATGCGTCCTATGGGATGGATTGCATGCAGGACACTGCTTGGCGGCACGTTTCGCGGGTTCTTGATGTGGCAATTTGTCGCAGCCCGTGAATCTGTGTGGCTGGACACGGGGAGATTGTGCGCTGGTTGGGGTGCTGGCGCAGTGCGCCTCACCTGCGTGCGGAATGCTTGAAAGGCGCGCGTTCGCTGGCGTCAGACCGCGTCAGAGGCGGTCGTCGCGGGTCCAGATGGCGTCGTGTTCGCGCTTGACCGGGAACTTGGGCACCGGGCTGTAGGCGGGTGGGCACAGTGGCCGGCCGTCGCGGATGTCGAAGCGGGCACCGTGCAACTGGCATTCGATGCTGCCGGTGGCGGCATCGAAGCTGCCAGGCGACAGTTCATAGTCTTCGTGGCTACAGCGATCCTCCAATGCATACAGCTCGCCGTCGAGATTGAAGATCACGATGGGGGCGTCGGTCACTTCGTCCCAGACATTGCGCATTTCCCCCGGCAGCAGTTCGGCGGCGGCGCAAACGAAGGTCCAGTTCTCACTCATGGTTGTGCCTCAAGCGACTTTTCCAGCACCTCGAAGCGCAGGTCCTGGCGCAGCGGGATACCGAAGCGGACGTCGCCATAGGGGAAGGGCTTGTAGATGCCGGTGCGGCGGTAACCACGCCGCTGGTAGAAGGCGACCAGCTCGTCGCGGATGTCGATCACGGTCATGCGCATCGAGGTCAACCCCCATTGCTCGTGAGCGATGCGCTCGGCTTCGCTCAACAGGGTCTTGCCGATGCCGCCGCCTTGCAGGCTGGGGTTGACCGAGAACATGCCGAAATAACCGGCGCCGTCCTCCTCGGCGAGATGGGCACAGGCGACGGCGCTACCGTTCAGCTCGACCAGCAGCACCAGGCTGCGTTCGCGCAGGATGTCCTGGCGCAGGACCTCCGGATCGATGCGGTTGCCGTCCAGCAGGTCGGCTTCGGTGGTCCAGCCGGTGCGGCTGCTGTCGCCGCGATAGGCCGCGGTCACCAGGGCGACGATGGCATCGATGTCGGCGACGGTGGCGGTACGGAAAGTGGTGGTCTGCATTTCCGTATTTTATCGGGACTCGGGATCTGGAACATACCGGGCCGCGTCCTCATGACACGGCCCGGTGGTTGGCGCGCCCTTCTGAAGGCAACGGCCGGCAATCACCCCAGCAGCTTGCGTACCTTGTTCAGCGCGGCGATGAAACGCTCGATCTCGGCATGGGTGTTGTAGAACGCCAGCGAAGCCCGGCAGGTCGCCGCCACGCCGTAGAACTGCAGTAGCGGGTGGGCGCAGTGTTGGCCGGAGCGGATCGCGACGCCTTCCAGGTCGAGCAGCGTGGCCAGGTCGTGGGCATGTGCGCCATCGATCAGGAACGACACCACCGCCGCCTTGTCGGGCGTGGTGCCGAAGATACGCAGGCCGTCGATGCGCTGCAGCTCTTCGGTAAAGTGCGCCAGCAACTCGGTTTCGCGCGCGTGCACCTCGTCCAGCCCGACCGATTGCAGGTAGTCCACTGCCGCGCCAAGGCCGATGAAACCGGCGATGTTGGGCGTGCCGGCCTCGAATTTGTGCGGCGGATCGTTGTAGACCGTGCCCTCGAAACTGACCTCCTTGATCATCTCGCCGCCGCCGATGAACGGTGGCATGGCCAGCAGATGCTCGCGGCGCGCCCACAGTGCGCCGGTGCCGGTGGGGCCGCACATCTTGTGGCCGGTAATGGCATAGAAGTCGCAGCCGATGGCAGCGACATCGACACGGCGATGCGGTACGGCCTGGGAGCCATCGACCACGGTGACGATGCCGCGCTTGCGTGCTTCGCGGCAGATTTCGCGAACCGGGTTGACGGTGCCGAGCACGTTGGAGACGTGCGTGACCGCCAAAAGCTTGACCTCGGGCGTCATCGCCGCGCGCAGTGCATCCAGGTCGAGTGCGCCGTCGGGGGTGATTTCAGCGACGCGGATGCGCGCGCCGGTGCGTTCGGCCACCAATTGCCATGGCACGATGTTGGCGTGGTGCTCCATGCGCGAGACCAGGATCACGTCGCCGGTCTTCAAGCGCGGCATCGCCCAGCTGTAGGCCACCAGGTTGATCGCGAAGGTAGTGCCGCTGCACAGCACCAATTCGTCCGCCCGCACGTTGAGGAAGTGGGCAAGCTTGGTGCGCGAGCCCTCGTAGGCGTCGGTGGCCTCGGTGCCGAGGGCATGCACCGCGCGGCTGACATTGGCGTTCTGGCGGCGATAGAACTCGTCGGTGGCGGCGATCACCGACAGCGGCTTCTGCCCGGTGTTGGCGTTGTCGAAGTAGATCAGCGGTTTGCCATGTACCTGCCGCATCAGCAGCGGGAAATCCGAACGTACGCGTTCCCAATCCGGCGGCCTGGTCATGGGGATGACAGGCGCGTTCATGCGACCCCCGCCGAGCTCAGTGCGTGGTCGAGATAGGCGGCGAGCGCCTCGCCCAGCGAGGTGGGCAGGGCGCGCAGGGGCTCGTGGCAGAACGCCGCGCTGAGCAACTGTTGCGCGCGCTGCTTGGGCAGTCCGCGCGAGCGCAGGTAGAACAATGCATTGGCATCGATTTGGCCGACGGTCGCGCCATGCGCCGCCTTGACCTCGTCTGCGTCGATCACCAGCACCGGCTGGGTGTCGATTTCGGCATTGGCCGACAGCAGCAGGTTTTTGTTGGACAAGTTCGCATCGGTGCCGTCGGCGCCTTCGCGGATATGGATGCCGCCATGGAACACGACGCGGCTGCGATCGGCAGCCACGCCACGCCACACCAGCTCGGCCGCCGTGTCGCGCGCGATGTGCTCGATGCCCAGCCGGGTATCGACATGGCGGCGGCCGTTGCCCAGCAACACGCCGTTGGCGGTGAGACGGGCATTGTCGCCTTCCAGCCGCACATTGAACTCGTGGCGGGACAGGCCTGCGCCCAGTTCCAGGTCGACCCGCTGGTAGACGGAGTCGCGCGCCAGTACGGCATCGGTGCGCAGCAGCGAGGTCGCCGTATCGGCATCGACCTGGACGCGTGCGTGCGCGAGCTTGGCGCCCTGCGCCAGATGCACGTGCACCAGGGTATTACCCAGATGCGCGGATGCTCCCTGGTGCAACTGGTGTTCAACCAGGTTGAGCGATGCGCCTTGGCGCAATTCGATCAGGTGACGATGGTGCCAGGCATGGTCGTTGCCGGTGGCGACGCTGACGAAGACCAGTTGTAGCGATGGCTCGACCGCAACCTCGGCGTCCACACGCAGCAACGCACCCTCGTCGGCGAGCGCGGCGTTGAGGCGGGCGAACACCTCGTCGCTGCGCTCGAAGCGGCGGCCAAGGAAGCGCAATGGCTCGCTGGCATCGGTGCGTGCGACCGACAGCGGTTGCAGCGAAACGCCGGCCGGCAGGCCTTCCAGATCGGACAGCGCTTCGGCGTGACGGCCGTTGACGAACACCAGGCGCGGGGCCGGGATCGCGGCCAGCAGCGCGGCATCCACTGCGGCAACCTCGGCCGGCGCAGCACTGAAGCTGCGCCGTTCCAGCGCACGCAGCGAGGTATATTTCCAGGCTTCGCTGCGGGGGCCGGGCAGGCCATCGCGCAAGGCGTCGTCCAGCGCGGCACGACGGCTGGCCTGTTCCCGCGAATCCGCGTACGGCAGCGCCGCCGTGAAGGATTCGCGCATCGAATCGAGCAGGGCGCTCATCAGGCAGCCGCCTCCGGCGCGATGCGGTCCTTCAACCACTCATAGCCGTGCTTTTCCAGTTCCAGCGCCAGCTCGGGGCCGCCGCTCTGCACGATCCTGCCCTCGGCGAGGACGTGGACCACGTCCGGTTTGATGTAGTCGAGCAAGCGCTGGTAATGGGTGATCACCAGGAACGAGCGCTCGGGCGAGCGCAGCGCGTTGACGCCTTCGGCCACGGTCTTGAGCGCGTCGATATCCAGGCCTGAATCGGTTTCATCCAGGATCGCCAGCTTCGGCTCGAGTACCGCCAGCTGGAAGATCTCGTTGCGCTTCTTCTCGCCACCGTAGAAGCCTTCGTTGACGCCACGGTGCAGCAGTTCGTCCTTCAGGTGCAACACCGCCAGTTTCTGCCGTACCAGCTTGAGGAACTGCATCGAATCCAGCTCTTCCTCGCCACGTGCCTTGCGCTGGGCGTTGAGTGCCGCGCGCAGGAAATAGGTGTTGTTCACGCCCGGGATCTCGACCGGATACTGGAAAGCCAGGAACAGGCCGGCGGCGGCGCGTTCTTCCGGCTCCAGCTCAAGCAAGGGCTTGCCGTTGAATTCGACGCTGCCGGCGGTGACTTCATAGCCTTCGCGACCGGACAGCACATTGCCCAGCGTGGACTTGCCGGCGCCGTTGGGCCCCATGATGGCGTGCACTTCGCCGGCCTTCACCTGCAACGACAGGCCCTTGAGGATTTCCTTGTCGGCGATGGTGGCGTGGAGGTTTTCGATGTTGAGCATGAGATTGGGGATTCGAGATTCGGGATTGGGAATTCGGAAGCAGCAGCGGCGATGGCGACGCGGAAGGAGAGGGACGCGGTTGCGAACCCCGAATCTCCCCTCCGATCCAGGAAAGCGTCAGCCGACGCTGCCTTCCAGCGACACTTCCAGCAGCTTCTTGGCCTCGACTGCGAATTCCATCGGCAGTTCGCGGAAGACCTGCTTGCAGAAACCGTCGACGATCATCGACACCGCATCCTCCTGGCCGATGCCGCGCGCGCGGCAGTAGAACAACTGGTCGTCGCTGATCTTGGAGGTGGTGGCCTCGTGCTCGACCGTGGCGCCCGGATTCTTCACTTCGATATACGGGAAGGTGTGAGCGCCGCATTTCTTGCCGATCAGCAGCGAATCGCACTGGGTGTAGTTGCGCGCCCCTTCGGCGTTGCGATCCACTTTGACCAGGCCACGGTAGGTATTCTGGCCGCGACCGGCGCTGATGCCCTTGCTGACGATCTTGCTCTTGGTGCGCTTGCCGATATGGATCATCTTGGTGCCGGTATCGGCCTGCTGGCGATGATGGGTCAGGGCGACCGAATGGAACTCCCCCACCGAGTCATCGCCGAGCAATACACAGGACGGGTACTTCCAGGTGATCGCCGAGCCGGTTTCGACCTGGGTCCAGGTGACCTTGCTGCGATCGCCGCGGCACTCGGCACGCTTGGTGACGAAGTTGTAGATGCCGCCACGTCCTTCCTCGTCACCCGGGTACCAGTTCTGCACCGTGGAATACTTGATTTCCGCGTCTTCCAGCGTAACCAGTTCAACCACGGCGGCATGCAGCTGGTTTTCGTCGCGCATCGGCGCGGTGCAACCTTCCAGGTAGGACACGTAGCCCTTGTCCTCGCAGACGATCAGGGTGCGCTCGAACTGGCCGGTATGGCCGGCGTTGATGCGGAAGTAGGTGCTCAATTCCATCGGGCAGCGCACACCGCTGGGAATGAACACGAAACTGCCATCGGAGAACACCGCCGAGTTCAGCGCGGCGAAGTAGTTGTCGCCCACCGGCACCACGCTGCCCAGGTACTGCTTGACCAGCTCGGGATGCTCCTTGATGGCCTCGGACATCGAGCAGAAGATAACGCCCTTCTCGGCCAGTTCCTTGCGGAACGTTGTGCCGACCGAAACCGAATCGAATACCGCATCCACCGCCACGCCGGCCAGCTTGGCGCGCTCGTGCAGCGGCACGCCGAGCTTGTCGTAGGTGTCGAGCAGTTCCTTCGGCACGTCGTCGAGCGAGGCGTACTTCGGGCCCTTGGGCGCGGAGTAGTAGCTCAGGGCCTGGAAGTCGATCGGCGCGATCTTCAGCTTGGCCCACTCCGGCATCGGCATTTTCAGCCAGTGGCGGTAGGCGGACAGGCGCCATTCGGTCATCCACTCCGGCTCTTCCTTCTTGGCCGACAGGGCACGGATGATGTCTTCGCTCAGGCCGGGCGGGAGCGAGTCCGATTCGATATCGGTGATGAAACCGGCGTCGTAGCGTCGGCCGAGCCGTTCAATGATTTCGGCGTTCTGCGGGGGGGCTAGTTCGGTGGCCATAGGGCTGCCTACAGGTTCAAGTGGTGGCGACGCGAGCGGCGATGGCGCGCCGCCGGCCGTCGCCGGATGGAGAGAGGGGGTGGAGCATCTGCGCCAGGGTGACGCCGCGCAGCGCTTCGGCCACCACGTCGTTGATCAGGCGCCAATTGGCGCGAACGCCGCACTGGTGGGCGATGCCGCATTGACCATGGTCCTGGCTGCATTCGGTGATTGCCAGCGGGCCTTCCATCGCCTCGACGATCTCGATCAAGGTGATTTCCTGGGCATCACGGGCCAGTCGATAGCCGCCGTGCACGCCACGCAGGCCTTCCACCAGCCCGGCCTGGGCCAGCGGCTTGAGCAGCTTGCTGACGGTCGGCGGCTCCAGCCCGGCCTGCTCGGCCAGCTCGTTCGAGCTCAGCACTTCACCCGCGCGCGCTGCCAGGACGGTCAGCACGACAGTAGCGTAATCGGTGAGCTTGGTGACGCGCAGCATGGTGGAATGTGTTGAATCCTAAAGCGGACCGAAATTGTACGCTTTATCTCCGGCAAGGCCAACCACAGGGTTCAGGTAAGGAAACGGCGCCTGCTTTGGATCGCGGGGATTGGCGCATCCTGGCCCGGCGGGCCACAATGGACTGCCCCCTCAACGGAAGCCTTCATGTCGCGCAAGATCGCCGCCCGCAAGTCCCGCATCCATGGCAACGGCGTATTCGCCGTCGCGCCGCTCAAGAAAGGCGAGCGGGTCATCGAGTACAAGGGGCGCCGACGCACGCATGCGGAAGTGGATCGCGACGACAGCGGCGACGTGGAAAGCGGGCATACCTTCCTGTTCACCCTCAGCGACAAGTACGTCATCGATGCCAACTACGAGGGCAACGACGCACGCTGGATGAACCACAGTTGCAGTCCCAACTGCGAAGCGTTGATCGAGGAAGACGACGGCGACGACCGGCGCAAGGACAAGGTCGTGATCGAAGCTCTGCGCAACATCAAGCCGGGCGAAGAACTGACCTACAACTACGGCATCACCCTGAGCGAGCGCCACACGCCGCGCCTGAAGAAGATCTGGGAGTGCCGCTGCGGTGCCAGGAACTGCACCGGCACCATGCTCCAGCCCAAGCGCTGAACGAGCCTGGCT
>JAATFS010000186.1 GCA_015655035.1 Lysobacterales bacterium
ATCCAGGTGCTGCAACGGCGTACCAAGAACAACCCGGTGCTGATCGGCGAGCCCGGCGTGGGCAAGACCGCGATCGTGTAAGGGCTGGCCCAGCGCATCGTCAACGGCGAGGTGCCCGAAGGGCTGCGCGGCAGGCGCGTGCTGTCGCTGGACATGGGCGCGCTGATCGCCGGGGCCAAATTCCGGGGCGAGTTCGAGGAACGTCTGAAGAGCGTGCTCAACGACCTGTCCAAGAACGAAGGCCAGATCATTCTGTTCATCGATGAGCTGCATACCATGGTGGGCGCCGGCAAGGCCGATGGCGCGATGGATGCCGGCAACATGCTCAAGCCGGCACTGGCGCGCGGCGAGCTGCACTGCATCGGCGCGACCACGCTGGACGAATACCGCAAGTACATCGAGAAGGACGCGGCGCTGGAACGGCGCTTCCAGAAAGTGTTCGTGGGCGAGCCGACGGTGGAGGACACCATCGCCATCCTGCGCGGGCTGAAGGAGCGCTACGCGGTGCACCACGGCGTGGAGATCACCGACCCGGCGATCGTCGCGGCGGCGACGCTGTCCAATCGCTACATCGCCGACCGCCAGCTGCCGGACAAGGCCATCGACCTGATGGACGAAGCGGCGTCGCGCATCCGCATGGAGATCGATTCCAAGCCGGAGGAACTGGATCGCCTCGAACGCCGCCTGATCCAGCTGAAGATCCAGCGCGAGATGCTGAAAAAGGAAAAGGACGCCGAATCGCGCAAGCGCCTGTCCGACCTGGAAGCGGATATCGAGACGCTGGAACGCGAGTTCTCCGACCTCAACGAGATATGGAAGTCGGAAAAGGCCGCGCTGCAGGGCGCGACCAAGATCAAGGAACAGATCGAGGCGGCGCGGGTCGAACTGGAAGCGGCGCAGCGGCGCCAGGACTACGCCAAGATGAGCGAGATCCAGTACGGCCTGCTGCCGAACCTGGAGAAGCAACTGGCCGTGGCCAGCGAGGCGGAGCATCACGACTTCAAGCTGGTGCAGGACCGCGTGACCGCTGAGGAAATCGCCGAGGTGGTGTCGCGCTGGACCGGCATCCCGGTCAACCGCATGCTCGAGGGCGAGCGCGACAAGTTGCTGCGGATGGAAGAGCAACTGCACCAGCGCGTGGTGGGCCAGGAAGAAGCGATCAAGGTCGTCTCCGACGCGGTGCGGCGTTCGCGTGCCGGCCTGTCCGATCCCGACCGGCCCAGCGGCTCGTTCCTGTTCCTGGGGCCTACCGGCGTCGGCAAGACCGAACTGTGCAAGGCGCTGGCCGATTTCCTCTTCGACAGTTCCGACGCGATGATCCGCATCGACATGAGCGAGTTCATGGAAAAGCACTCGGTGGCTCGCCTGATCGGCGCGCCTCCCGGCTACGTCGGTTACGAGGAGGGCGGCTATCTGACCGAGGCGGTGCGGCGGCGCCCGTATTCGCTGATCCTGCTGGACGAGGTGGAGAAGGCGCACGGCGATGTCTTCAACATCCTGCTGCAGGTGCTCGACGACGGCCGCCTTACCGATGGCCAGGGCCGTACCGTGGATTTCCGCAACACCGTCATCGTGATGACCTCCAACCTGGGCAGCCAGCTGATCCAGGAAATGGCGCACGACGACTCGCCGGAGTCCTACACCCAGATGAAGGCCTCGGTGATGGGCGTGGTGCAGGCGCATTTCCGTCCGGAGTTCGTCAACCGGCTCGACGACATCGTGGTGTTCCATCCGCTGGACAAGGCACAGATCAAGCAGATTGCGCGCATCCAGTTGTACGGCCTGGAGAAGCGGCTGGGCGAACGCGGCCTGCGCATCGAACTGAGCGACGGTGCGCTGGAGCTGCTTGGCAATATAGGCTTCGATCCGGTGTACGGCGCGCGTCCGCTCAAGCGTGCGATCCAGGCGCAGCTGGAGAATCCGCTGGCGCAGCAGATCCTGTCCGGTGAGTTCGTCAGCGGCGATAGCATCCTGGTCGATACCGACGGCGGCAAGCTGGTGTTCGCCAAGGGCTGATGGAGCGTGCCGTTGCCGCGGGATTGCTGGTCCTGCAGCGACGGCATGCCGGGTGGGGCGAAGCGTCGGAAGTCCG
>JAATFS010000062.1 GCA_015655035.1 Lysobacterales bacterium
CCGGCTGGGTGGCTGTCGGCGCCTTGGCATCAGCTCGCGGCGATGGATGACTGGCGGCGCTGGGCACCGCCGGAGCCGAAACACGCGCCTCGGCAACCTGCTCCGTTGCCTGAGCGGGTGCCGCAGCCAGTTGCGGCGAGGTAGGTAATACCGCTTGCGCGGGTTCCACCTGCGCAAGCTCGGGCAGTTCAGCGGCCTTCACCTCGATAGGCGGGGCCGACACGGTTGGCGTAAATTCTCGAACAGGCGGTGCGCGGGTCTGCACCTGTGCACGCTCAGGCACCGTGATTTCGCGCTCCCGCACCGCGATTGGCGCGACGGCATGCGTTTCCATCCGCAGCTCGCGCACAGCTACCTGCGGCAGCGTCGGACGCTCGGTGACCAACTCCACTGGGCGCACGCGCACCTCGGGCGTAGCCGGATCCAGCGGGCGCGCTTCGATGCTTACCTCGCGCGATGGCGGCAACACGAACTCGATGGTGGGCTGTGGCGTCTCGGTCACTCGCAGCGGCTGCACAACCGCAGGAGGCGGGGGCGCCGCGTCCACAATGGGCGCATCCAAAGGTTCAACACGCGGCGTGCTGACCGGTTCGGCCAGCACGGCCGCGTTCGGTAACTGCTGCGCGCTCGCGGCCGCGGCGGACTCGGTGGGCACTCGGGGACGGCCCGCCGACGCGCTGAACGCCGCATCGCCGGCGCTGCTTGATGCCGCAAACGGTGCCTGCGGCTCATCCGGTCCGGCGTCGCCTGGTTCAGGCGTGCCACGACCGACAAAACTCAGCTGCACCCGACCCTCATCCCCCTTGTCCGTGGGATGCGGCACCCAACGAACCACCGCCACCCAGATCAGCAGCAGCAAAAATGCCAGGTGGATAAGGAAACTGCCCAGCACCGCCAGCCAATGCAGCCGACGCTCGTCACGCGCAGGCGGATCCCAGTGCTGCCAACCTAGCTGGCGCAGCGCTTGCAGGAAATTGGACGGTGGCCGTTGCGACAGGGCATGGCCATGCTCACGTAGCGGCCACCACCGTTCCAGCTCGCGCGCAATCTGCACATCCGAGCCGGCCCAACCGCTCGACCGCTCCACGCGTCCCCGCAAAGCCCGCCGCTTCCATCGGCGGGCCAGCAGCGCATCGAGCAGCGCGGCGGCCTTCGTCACCGGTAGCGCACGTCTCAGGCCGCGCTGTCGCGCGGGATATAGGGCGCGTCGCCGGTCGCATGATCCGTGGCATCACGCACTGCGGTCACGCCAGGCACACGTCCCATAAGTGTCTTCTCGATCCCTTGCTTCAAGGTCACGTCGGCCATGCCGCAGCCATGGCAACCACCACCGAAACGCAGCAGCACCACGCCATCGGCGGACACCTCTTGCACCGCGACACGCCCGCCGTGGGAGGCCAGCTGCGGATTGATCTCGTTCTCCACCATCCAGCGCACGCGCTCGACCAGCGATGCCGAATCGGCCGGCGCCTCGCCCTTGATCTTCGGGGCCTTGATGGTGAGTTGCTGGCTGCCTGCCGACTGCGTGACGTAGTCGATCTCCGCACCGTCGAGCCAATGCACGCTGTCTGCGGCTACGTAGAGCGTGAACCCATCACAATCGACCGCCCATTCGTCGCCCGCCAGGTCGGCCGCGTCGGCGAACTCCAGGCGCGCGTCGGCGGCCGGCGTTCCTGGCTCTACCGCACTCAGGCGTACGCCCATACCTGGCGCATCCTCGCGTTCGATCAGCTTGCGAAAGTAGGCTTGTGCTTTGTCGGATATCTGGATCATGCGGTTATTCTATCCCCTGATTGCCCGGCACTCACGGAACGGCCCGATCCTGGCGTTCGGGTAGTGCGCCGGCCCCCTCGCGGAGACCCCGATGACCGATCTCATTCCACTGGAGCAGGCCCACTGCATTGCACGACGCGGGGTCGAATACCGGCTTGGCCAGGCACGGTTGGCGGAGCTGCAACCACAGGTCCCCGGCTGGGAGCTGGCCGATGCCGGCACCGTCCTCACCCGCACCTTTCACTTTACCGATTATTACCAGACCCTGGCCTTCGTCAACGCGCTGGCCTGGATCGCTCACCGTGAAGACCATCACCCCGACCTGAGCGTGCATTACGATCGGGTGATCGTGCGTTTTTCCACCCATGACGTGGGCGGACTGAGCGAGAACGACTTCATCTGCGCCGCCAAGGCGTCTGCACTGTCTGAACAAGGATTCTGAAGATGAACATCCACCTGCTTGCCACCGCCATCGCCGGTGCCCTGCTGCTTGCCGCGTGCGGCAAGTCGTCGGCACCCGCAGCGCCGGCGATCGCGCCTACCGAACTGGCCGCCCTGGACACGCCACCGCCGGATTACCCGCTGGAAGTCGCCTGCGCGGGTGTCGGCGGCAAGGCGATATTCAAGGTGGTGGTCGGCACCGAAGGCAAGCCGACCCAGGTCACCCTGACCCAGAGCAGCGGACAGCCAGCGCTAGACGATTCGGCACAGCGCAAGATACCCGAGTGGAAGTTCCGGGCAGCGACCCGCGAAGGCCAGCCGGTCTCCCGGACCATCCAGGTTCCGGTGGACTTCAAGCCGCCGCAGCCGCGTCCGGACGAGTGCTTCGCGATCGACGAACGCACCCGTCGCGGCAGCTGAGCCACAGCGCGCCTCCACGTCCCCCGTCTTCTCAGGCCGGGACCGGCCTGGCCGGCCCGGCTCTCCCAGGATCCATGCCGCATGCCAGAACTCTCCGCCCACCAGGTCCTGTTCGCGCTATCAGTCACATTGGCGGCAGGGCTCGCCACCGGACTGGGCAGCGTAATGGTGGTGTTTTCCAAGAAACCTAATCCCCGCCTGCTCGCCTTCGGCCTGGCTTTCGCGGGCGGGGCGATGGTGTACGTCTCGTTGTCGGAGATCCTCAACAAGTCGATCTCCTCCTTTACCACGGCCTATGACGCACGCCTGGGATTCACCTACGGCACCCTCGCCTTCCTCGGCGGGGTGCTGCTGATCGCGATCATCGACCGCCTGATCCCCAATCCGCACCAGAGCCTGAGCAGCGACGATCCGCTGTTCCGCGAAAACAACCGTGCCTACATCAAGCGGGTCGGACTGCTCACCGCGATCGCCATCACCGCGCATAACTTCCCGGAAGGCCTGGCCACCTTCTTCGCCACCCTGGAAAGCCCGTCTGTCGGCATGCCGCTGGCATTCGCGATTGCCATCCACAACATCCCGGAAGGCATCGCGATTGCGATTCCGGTCTATTTCGCCACCCAGAACAAGTTCTACGCGTTCGCCGCCAGCCTGCTGTCCGGCCTGGCAGAGCCGATCGGTGCCGGGATCGGCTACCTGGCGCTGTCGCACGTATTGTCCGAAGCCATCTTCGGCACGGTATTCGGACTGATTTCCGGCGTGATGGTGTTTCTGGCGCTCGACGAATTGTTACCTGCCGCCAAGCGCTATGCCAAAGGCCACGAGACCGTCTACGGGCTGGTAGCCGGCATGGGCACCCTGGCGGTCAGCCTGGTGCTGTTCAAGTGGTGAGCCGGCGTGCGGCACACGCCGGCACGCCAGCAGCCTGAGCGCGGATTCTTTCGAATCCGGGCGTCAGAGCTATCCCGCCAACCGGTCCAGTGCCTCCGCCAGTTCCGGTGCCAGCGGCGCATTCAGCACGTAGGGCGTCTTGCCCCCATCCAGCGCAAACTCCAGCGACGCGGCGTGCAGGAACAACCGCCTCAACCCGGTTTGGTCACGTAGACGTTTATTGATCGCCGGATCACCGTATTTGTCGTCACCGGCCACGGCATGACCGATGTGCTGGGCATGCACCCGGATCTGGTGGGTACGGCCGGTCTCGATCCGGACCTCGCAATATGAATGCCCGCCCCGACGCTCAAGTACCCGGAAATGGCTCAGCGAGGCCTTGCCGCCCGCGTTCACCTGGACATGTCGCTCGCCGCCCTGGCGCAACCCGACCAGCAACGGCGCGTCGACCGACATCACCCCGTCAGGCATGCGCCCTACCAGCAGCGTCAGATAGCGCTTGGTGATGCCGCGACCGTCTTCGCCATCGTGTTCGCGCAACAAGGCCTGCAACTCCGTCAAGGCCGAGCGCTTCTTGGCCACGATCAGAAGTCCCGAGGTATCGCGGTCCAGGCGATGAACCAATTCCAGGTTCTGGTTGGGCCGCAACGCACGCAGGGTCTCGATCGCGCCATGGTTGATGCCACTGCCGCCATGACTGGCGACGCCGGACGGCTTGTTCAGGGCCAACAGGCGCGCGTCCTCGTAGACGATCGCCGCCTCCATCAACGCCAGGAAGCTCGCGGGAGGCGCCACCTTGTCTCCCTCCTCGGTGAGACGAACGGGCGGAATCCGTACCTCTTCCCCGCCCTCGAGCTTGCGATCAGCCTTGGCGCGGCCGCCGTTCACACGCACCTGCCCGCTGCGCACCAACTTATAGATCAGGCTGCGAGGGGCGCCTTTGAGCTGTCCCAACAGGAAATTGTCCAGACGTTGCCCGCTACGATCTTCGGGCACCTTGAGAATACGCACTCCTGATCTGTCGGAAGGAGGCTGGGGAATTTGAGGGTCGGTCATCCTGCTCTTTATTCTGTTACACTCGGCGAGCGAGATAAGGGTTTGATTTCGTTGAGAGTTGACCAGGGTCAGAAGCCCGGCCTCCGATGATTCCGGCATAGTACGCGACCACCGCCCCCGGGGCGGCCATGTTAGCGGCTCACCGGCCTACCCGGCCATCGCCGACCATTTTTGGATGGTTGCGCTGAACATGTCCCGTGCGCCACCCCAGCTTGGCTGGAAGCGGCTGCCGGCCCTGAAACACCTAAAAAACGAGACAAGCGCTCCCGCGGCCTGCCGTGGTGTCGCAGCGCTGGAAACTCAAGCCAACCTGTCCGCGCGAGGCGCGAAAGGACGGCGAACTGTTCCAGAGGCGAAACGCCACGGCGTTCCGCGCGGTAGAGCGCGCGAGGAACGCAACAATGAAGCGAATGCTAATCAACGCCACGCAGGCGGAAGAGCTGCGCGTGGCGATTGTGGATGGCCAGACCCTGTATGACATCGACATCGAGCAACCGTCGAAGGAACAGAAGAAATCCAACATCTATAAGGGCCGCATCACTCGACTGGAGCCCTCTCTCGAGGCCGCCTTCGTCGACTACGGCGCCGACCGCCACGGCTTTTTGCCGCTGAAGGAAATTTCCCGCGATTACTTCCAGAGTGGAGTCGACCACAACAAGTCGACCATCCGTGAGCTGCTGCGTGAAGGCCAGGAAATCGTCATCCAGGTCGACAAGGACGAGCGAGGCAACAAGGGCGCTGCCCTGACCACGTTCATCTCGCTGGCCGGCCGCTACATGGTACTGATGCCGAACTCGCCGAGCGCCGGTGGCGTGTCGCGCCGGATCGAAGGCGAAGACCGGGCCGCACTGAAGGACGCATTGGACAAGCTCGACATCCCGGACGACATGGGGGTGATCATCCGCACCGCCGGTGTTGGCCGCGATGCCGAGGAACTGCAGTGGGACCTCGACTACCTGCTGCAAAGCTGGCGTGCGATCGCCGAGGCGGCGCTCAGCAAGCCGGCCCCGTTCCTGATCTACCAGGAATCGCGGCTGATCATCCGCGCCCTGCGCGACTATCTGCGCGCCGACGTCGGCGAGATCCTGGTCGATACGCCGGAGCTGTACGCCGACGCCCAGGAGTTCATGCAGCAGGTGATGCCGCAAAGCCTGCGCAAGCTCAAGCACTACACCGACGACATCCCGCTGTTCAACCGCTTCCAGATCGAGTCGCAGATCGAGAACGCCTACGAGCGCAACGTGCGCCTGCCGTCGGGTGGCTCGATCGTGGTCGACCAGACCGAAGCGTTGACCGCCGTCGACGTCAACTCCTCGCGCGCCACCAAGGGCAGCGACATCGAGGAAACCGCCTTCCACACCAACCTGGAAGCGGCCGAGGAAGTGGCCCGCCAGTTGCGCCTGCGCGACCTGGGCGGCCTGGTGGTGATCGACTTCATCGACATGTCCTCGACCAAGCACCAGCGCGAGGTCGAGAACAAGCTGCAGAACGCGCTCAAGTTCGACCGTGCACGGGTGCAATTGGGCCGTATCTCCCGCTTCGGCCTGATGGAGATGAGCCGCCAGCGCCTGCGGCCGAGCCTGGGCGAATCCAGCCAGATCGTCTGCCCGCGTTGCGACGGCCATGGCCGCATGCGCAGCGTCGAGTCGATGTCGCTGTCGATCATCCGCGTCGCCGAAGAACACGCGATGAAGGAAAACACCGGACAGGTGCTGGTCCAGGCCCCGGTCGAGATCGCCAATTACCTGCTCAACGAGAAGCGCGGCGCACTGCGTGAGATCGAGCAGCGCCACGATGCCCCGATCATCATCGTCGCCGACGAACAGCTGCACACCCCGCACTACGAAGTCACCCGCTTGCGCGAGAACGAGCTCAGCGAAGAAAGCGGCAAGCCCAGCTACCAGCGCGGCACCCCGCGCAAGTTGCCGGTGCATGCCTTGACCAAGGCGCAGCTCAATATCCCCGCCGCGCCGGCGGTCACTTCGATCACGCCGAGCCAGCCAGCTCCCGTGCGCGAAGAAGTCGTCCAGGCCGCGCCGGCGCCGGCCCCGGTCGCGCCCCCGATCGCAGCGCAGGCAGCTCCGGCCACTGGCGTGGTCGGTTGGCTCAAGCGCATCTTCACCGGCGTCGAGCCGGTCGCGAGCCCGAACGAGCCGTCGCAGCGTTCACGCCAGGACGATGCTGGCCGTGGCAACCGCAACACTGAGCGCGGTGAACGCAATCCGCGCCGCGAAGGTCGCAACAACAACGGTGGCCAGCCACGTGGCAACAACGGCGGCGGCAATGGCCGCCGCGACGAGCGGCGCCAGGGCGGCAACAACAATGGCCAGGGCCAAAATGCCCAGGGCCAGCCGAAACCTGCCCGCGGCGAAGCTCAGCCCGCCAAGCAGCCCAAGCAGAAGCAGCAGCAACCCCAGCAAAAGCAGCAGCGACCGCAGCAGGCCCCGGAAGCCGTGGCCGCCCCGCTGGCGGAAAAGCCGCAACGCACGCCACGTCAGGAAGAGCAGCGGATGCCAGCTGCCGCCGTCGAAGCAGCAGTGGCCGCAACTGCGGCTATCGCCGCCACGCCGGTAGTCGCCAAGCAGGATCCAGCACCGCGCGAACGCCCGGCACAGCCGCTGGAAACCGCTCCGGCCGAGACGGATATCGAGACAAAGGGTCTGGAAGAGGACAACCCGAACAGCCCTGCCGACGACAATGCGACTGGCGACAGCAATGGCCGCCGCCGCCGCGGGCGTCGCGGCGGTCGTCGTCGTCGTCGTGGCAACGGCACTGGTGAAGGCGGTGCGTCGCTGGAAGGCAACGATGGCGACGATATCGATGCCGATATCGATTCGGAATCCGAACAGGATGGCAACAGCGCCCCCCATTCGGTAACCGCCGCCAACAGCAGCCAACCCGAGTTCGACTTCGACGACGAAGTCTCGGCACCGCAAAAGGCGGCGCAGAAGCAGCAGTCGAACAAGCGCCCCGCCCCCGCCGTGTCACGGCAGGAGCCCATTGCTCCGCCAGTCGCAGCGGAAGCAACGGTGGC
>JAATFS010000191.1 GCA_015655035.1 Lysobacterales bacterium
ACTTCGTCGCCCTCGAATTCGGTGTGCGCGTAGTCGGTGTGGCCGAAGCTGTAGCGCAGGCCGCTGCCTTCGCCCCACGGATCGGTCAGGCCGCCCTTGAGTTCGTAGCGGTCCTGCTGCAGGTGCAGCCAAACGCCGCGTTCGCCGGCGGCGATATCGCCCGGTTCGCCGGGATTGCCGTAGTTGTCGCGCAAGCGCGAGGCCGATACGCCGACGAAGCCCCAGTCGCCTGACAGCGATGCGCCGACCGCCCCGGACTTGGAGTCCACGAACGAATTGGCCTGCTTGCCCTCGGGGGTGTCGTAGCCGTTGAGGTTGCGATAGACGCCATCGGCATGGATCGACAGGCCGCTGCCATTACCGGCATCGAGGCGGAACATGTCGGTGTTGCCATCCTTGTCGCCACCGTCGAAGCGCACTTCGGCGCGGCCATGCGCGCCGTCCACCGGGGTCTCGGCGATCCGGCCATCGACTACGTTGACCACGCCGCCAATGGCGCCGGAACCGTACAGCAGGGTGGAGGGGCCTTTCAGCACTTCGATCTGGTCGGCCAGGAACGGCTCGATGGCCGGGGAGTGGTCCTGGCTGACGGTGGACACGTCCTGGGTGGCCAGGCCGCCGCTGAGGATGGCCACGCGCGGGCCGTCGAGACCCCGGATGATCGGGCGGCCGACGCCGGGGCCGAAATTGGAGCTCTGTACTCCGGGCAGGCCGGCGACGGTTTCGCCGAGGCTGGCGGAGCGCGCCTCGTCGAGTTTCTCGCCAGCCAGTACCTCCACCGGCCGGCTCAGCTCGGCAGCGGTGTCGCGCAATGGGCTGGCAGTCACCACGACCGCGTTCAGATCCTTGACGTGGCGATCGCTGCTGCCGACATGGTCGTGGCGGGGGTCGCTGGCCGGCTGGGTTTGCGGGTCGTCGGCCGCCCATGCCAGTGCGGGGCTGAGCAGGCTGGCGACGGCCAGGGAAAGGGCGGAGCGGCGAAACGAGCGGGAGATGGGAAACATGGGGTTACCTATGGATTGTTACTATGTATCAATGGCCGGGTGCGGCAGGCCGATTCGATAAGCGCTGTGCAGCGCAATCGCAGGGAGGAGGTGGCGCCAAGGGACGGTTGGATAATGTTATATTATTCCATGCCGCCCACGTCACCGTGCTGAAAGTCATGGCCCGCCCGTCCTCTCTTCGTCATCTGCTTGATCGCTTCGGTGCAACCGGATCGTTGTTGTGTGCCGTGCATTGCGCGGTACTGCCGTTGCTGCTGGCATTGGCGCCGGCGGTGGGGATGTCGGTCTGGCTGGGAGACGGGTTGGAGCGGGCGATCGTGGTGTTCGTGAGCTTGCTCGGGCTGTTCAGTCTGGCGCTGGGCTATCGTCGTCACCGCACCTGGCATGCGCTTGGGCTGCTGCTACCGGGATTGGGCTTGCTGTGGGCGGGGTTGCTATACGCGCCGTTGCACCACTCGGTAACGCCACATGCGGTGGTAATGACGCTTGGCGGAGCGCTGGTCGGCCTGGCGCACCTGATGAACCTGCGCCTCAACCACGTTCATCTTCACGACGCCAGCTGCGCGCATTAGAACCGACGTGATAGTCTTGCCGACCTTGCGCGAGGGCGCCGTAGGCGTGAACCTCGCCAAACCCGTGCCAGCGCGGGGTTTTTCGTATTCACATTCAGGAGTTGACGACATGGGTAAGGGTGACCGCAAGACCGCCAAGGGCAAGCGCTACAACGCCAGCTATGGCAATTCGCGCTCGCATAGCGTGAGCAAGGTGGCCGTGGGTGCAACCGCATCGGTCACCAAGAAGAGCGTGGTCAAGGCGCCGGCCAAGAAGGCCGTGGCCAAGAAGGCCGTGGCCAAGGCCGGCTGATCCAGCTGCTCTGTTTTGCCTGGAAAACGCGGCGCTTGCGCCGCGTTTTTTCATTTGGGCAATGGTCAATGGCCGCATTGCGGCACAGCCAATGCGCGTGACTACGGCCTAGGGCGTCGGCAGGGCGTTCATCATCGAGTCGATGCAGCGCCCATCTGCTGCCTGGAGTGGCTTCAAGATCGCTTCCGCCGCCGCGACCGGGCGGCAGCGTTGCCGATGAACCGTCACTGCCCGGCAGCGTTGGCTCGAGCATTGAGGGCAGGCAGCAATGTTCGCGGGTTGCCGTCGTTGGCGGCCGCCGGGATCTGCAACAGGCGCGTCAGCAGCGGATACACGTCAACGTTGTCGAACGCCGGCAGTACCTTGCCCTGGGCGAAGTCCGGGCCGCGCGCGACGAATACCGCACGCATCGACGGCAGTGCCGGATCGAAGCCATGCGAGCCCCGGGTGTGCCCGGCGCGGCTGGGGATTTCGTTGGCGGGCATGGCATCCCAGCCTTCGCTCATCTGGCAGACAATCGAAGGGATGCGCGGGTTGCTGCCGTAGTGCCAACGCGCCGGCAGTTGCTGCTTGCGCCAGCACGCGTAGTTCGGATGCGCGCCGAGCAGCCGCGCTTCGACCTTGGCGCCTTCGCCGGGGCGCGGCTCGATGCCGATCGATTGCCCGATCGACACGACCTCGGCTTCATCGAACGGCACCATGTCCTCGATCGCGACGACATGATCTGGTGCGACCGTGGCCATGCCGTGGTCGGACACCACGATCAGGTTGGTGTCATCCAGTGCACCCTGCTGTGCCATGCCGGCCAGCAATTGCCCGATCGCGGTATCCACCAGCTTGACGGCATCCAGGTATTCGGGTGAATCCGGGCCGTAGTCGTGTCCGGCATGGTCCGCCTGGTCGAAATACAGCGTCATCAGGCGCGGAGCCTGCGGGCCGCGCTGCCGCAACCACTCCAGCACGCGTTGCACGCGCGCCGGCGCCGGCACCTTGCCGTCGTAGAGCTGCCATTGGCTCGGCTGCACGCCCTGGATCGGTGCCTCGCTGCCCGGCCATGCCCAGGTGGCGCTGCGCACGCCGGCGTTTTCCGCGCCCACCCAGATCGGTTGGCCGCCCCACCAGCGGGCATCGCGGATCGCCGCCATATTGCCGAGCTTGAATTGGCCGAGCGTGGGATCGCTCATGCGGTTGTGGACGATGCCGTGGTGATCCGGGCGCAGTCCGGTGACCAGGGTGTAGTGGTTGGGAAAGGTCAGCGATGGATACGACGGATTCATCCACTGTGCGCGCACGCCATCATGGGCGATGCGTGACAGATGCGGGGTAATGCCAGGGTCCAGCATGTCAGCACGCAAGCCGTCGATGGACACCAGTACCAGCCTGGCGGGCGGGGCGAGGCTCTTGGTCGGAGATGGCAGGGTGGTGGAGCAGGCGGAGAGCAGCAGTGCGGCGAGGGCCACGGGCAGGGACAGCGTGTAGTTCATGCGGCCATTCTAGAACGTGTGAATGACTTGTCGAAGACATCGCCTGCGACATGCGAGGCCGTTGCTTGCCCGATTCCTAGCGTGCGAACAGCTCGGCTTCGCGCGGCTCGAATCCCTCCAGACGCAGCAGCGCGAGTTTGGTCGGCAAGCCGCCGCCAAAGCCGGTAAGGGCGCCATTGGCACCGATCACGCGATGGCACGGCAATACGATGGGTAATGGATTGCGCCCATTTGCCGCGCCGACCGCGCGGGCGGCCGTCGGTTGTCCCACGCGCTGCGCCAACTGCGCATAGCTCCAGGTTTGCCCGAACGGGATCTGCGCCAGTGTGTGCCAGACCCGTCGCTGGAAGTCGGTACCTGCCGGCGCCAGCGGCAGGTCGAAGCCGCTGCGTTCGCCATGCAGGTAGGCGAGCAGTTGCCGGCGCGCCTCGGTTACCGCCGCCGGATCGCGCTGCCAGCGTTCGCGGCCTTTGGCTTCGTGGCGGTTCTGCGGGAACAGGATATGGCGAATGCCGTGGCTATCGGCGGCAACCGTCAGCGTGCCGATGGGGCTGTCGAAGGTGTCGAAGTAGAGCGTGCTCATCGTGGGTTCTCCTTGCGGTCGTTGGCCAAGTGCCAGAGTTGCAGTACCGCGTAAGCGCGCCAGGGGCGCCAGGCGTAGGAGCGGGCTTCGGTGTCGCGCTCGCTGAGCCGGCCGGGGGCGCCGAGGATTTGTTGCAGGATCAGGTCGCCTGCGGGAAACGCGTCGGGATGGGCGAGCGCGCGCATTGCGATGTAGTGCGCAGTCCAGTGGCCGATGCCGGGCAGGGCGGTGCAGCGTTGGACGAATTCATCCAGGCGTTGCCCGGCGCCAAAGTGCAGGCGTCCTTCCGTGCAGGCCACGGCCAGTGCGCGCAAGGTTGCCGCGCGGGTGCGCGGCAACCCCAGGCTTTCCAGCGGTGCGTCGCATAGTTGCGATGGGGTGGGGAATTGCCGGTCGAGTCCGGGCGGCATGTCGCCGCGGTATCCGCCATGGCGCTCGACCAGGCGCGCGGCCAGCGTCGCGGCGCCGGCCACGCTGACTTGCTGGCCCAGGATCGCCCGCACCGCGACCTCGAAACCGTCCCAGCCGCCGGGCACGCGCAGTCCTGGCCGGTGCGCGATGGCGGTCGCCAATAGCGGCTCTTGCAGCAGCGTGGCGTGCACCGCTTGCAGGTCGGCATCCAGGTCGAACATGCGGCGTACGCGCCGCACGATGTCGGGGATCTGGCGTGGATCTGTCGCACCGATGCGCAGCAGCAACTCGGGGTGACGGGGGGCGGCGCTGACCTGGATCAGGGTCGAGGCGTCGGCAGGGCCGATCACGCGGGTGTAGCCGTTGGCGTCGATGCGTTCCAGGCCGGGAATGGCGCGACGTTGCAGGAATGCCAGTATCGTGGCGAAGTCCAGTGGTGGACGGTAGCCCAGGCGCAGGGTGAGTTCGCCACCGGGCACTTCCGTGCGCTGCTTGCGCAGTGCCGACGGTGGCATGCCGCAGCCTTCCAGGAAGGCTGCGTTGAAGCGGCGCAGGCTGTTGAAGCCGGAAGCCAGCGCCACCTGCGTCACCGGCAGGGCGGTCTCGGTCAGCAACTGCTTGGCCAGCAGCAGCCGGCGGGTACCGTGTACCTGCGCCGGCGTGGCCCCGAGTTGCTGCACGAACTTGCGTTGCAACTGGCGCGCGCTCAGGCCGAGCTGGCGTGCCAGTGCATCCACCGAGCGCTCTTGCAGCCCGCCCTCGGCAATCAACGCCAGTGCGCGCTGCACGCTTTCCTCGCCCAGGTGCTGCTGTGCCTGCGGCGATAATTCCGGTCGGCAGCGCAGGCAGGGCCGGAACCCGGCGGCGCCGGCGGCCGCAGCGCTTGGGTAATAGGTCACGTTGGCCGGCTTGGCCGCAGGCGCCGGGCATACCGGACGGCAGTAGATGCCGGTGCTGCGGACGGCGGTGAAGAACAGCCCGTCGAAACGCGCATCGCGCGCCAGGCGGGCGCGTTCGCATTGTTCGGGAGTGGGGAGCAGCGAGGGCATGGGCGCAGTCTAGGCGTTGGCAATGGCCATGGCTGGCCATATTCGGACATCGATGTGGGCCCCGGCGCGACATTTAAGGCGGGGTTCGGAAGCGCGGCGCATTCAGCCATAGACTGGGGCAATGCTTTCGACCCGGTCCTTCATGCCCAAGTTCTCCTGCTTGCTCGTCTGTTGCCTGGTGGCGCTGGTGGGGTGTCGCCCCACGCCGTCGGTGGATGCCTCCGGGGTGGGCGGCGCGACCACGGCGCAGACCGCCGATGGCGACCACATGGTGTCCGTGGACATGCCGGAGGCGACGCCGGCCGCGCCCAGGCCGGTGCCCGCCGTCGATGCCGGCTGGGCCGAGGCGAAACTGGACCTGGGCCAGGCCTGGATCAGTTGCGCCACCGACTACACCGCCGAAGGCGGCGATGGCCAACTGCTGCCAGGCCTGGATCGCGACAGCCTCGAGACCGCGCTGGCCGCGTGTCGCGATGCGGGACTGCTGCGGGTGCGCTACGTCGGCAAGATCGACGCGGGCTTTGCCGAGCTGGTGCAGCGGCTGGCCACGGTGGCCGATGAGATGAAGCTGGCGCGCCGGATACTGGACCTGGACTCCAGCGGTGGCCAGGTCGAAGCCGCGATTCGCGCCGGCGACGTGATCGGTGAATCGAACTGGACGATCTGGGTGCGCGAAGGCTCGATCTGCCACAGCGCCTGCGTGTTCGTGCTCGCCGCTGGCGACAATCGCTTGATCGCCGGCAAGGTTGGCATCCACCGGATGATGCGGATCAGCTCCAAGGCGACCTCGCGTGCCGAACTCAACCGCGAGTTGCAGCAGGTCTACAGCAACGTCAAGGATTATCTGGAGCGCAACGGTGTGGCGGTGGCCGCCGCCGACCTGATGATGACCGTGCCCAACCGCAGCCTGCGGCTGCTGACACCGGCCGAGTTGAAGGAATACGGCTTCGATGGCACCAACGCGGTCCAGGACGACCTGGAGCGTATCCGCCAGATGCGCAACTGCGGTGACGATTTCGTACGCCGCAAGGATGCCTTCCTTATCGCCTTCGACCAGCAATGCAAACGTGACGGTGCCGATCTGGAGACGGTCAATGCCTGTGGCCAGTCGCTGAAACAGCGCTTCGGCTTTCCCGATCCGGGATGTCCGGACGAGAGCCCGCTGGCGGAGAACGATTCTGCCGCATTGCTGCCGCCGACGACGGGCTCCAGCGCCTCGATACAGTGAGCGGTTTCTGCGGACCTGCCAAACCCTGAGCGAGGAGGGTATCGCCAAACCCGAAGGGCAACGCCGATGCTTGGGCGGCACGCTGGGATCAAGGGCGTTCCGACCGAGCCGGGACGGCGAGTCGGAAAATCCCGATAGCCCTTCAGGCGTCGGCTTGTGACGTTGCAGGAAAAGCGTTTTTCTTTGGTTTCTGTTTCCTTTGGCGCTTACCAAAAGGTTGAACCCGTCCGGGACAGCGAACGGAAGCCTTGGCTTTTATCGTCGGACCAGGCGCGATGGCCGGCGAGTCAGATTCCGATAAAAGCGGCTTCACAACGGCCGCACCGGTGCACGCCTATCGTTCGCCATCGACATGGGGGTGGGGAATGCGAGGCAAATCGAAAGGGGTCGTACTGGCCTACGTGCCGGCGGCAGCGGTAGCGCTGGCTGGGTTTGCGCTGGCCGAACTGCTGCGCTGGCTGGCGAAGGCCACGGCCCTGCATTGGCTGGCGACGCTGGGGGTATGGCTGAGCCTGCTGGCGATCATCGTGGCGACCGCATGCGCATTCTGGGTGAGCTGGCGCCTGCTGCGCCTGCGTACCCCGTTGGTGGTGCCACCGGCTGACGAAGCTTGACGCGCGAACGGGGCTTCAGCTCCCCGCAACGCGATGGCGCGTTCTAAACTCACGGCCGATGGCCCGTCATTGAATCCTGCCTAGGAGCCGCTTGCTCATGCGTCGAAACCTCGCGTTGTCTTCCGTGCTGCTGTCGCTTTTGACGGTGGCGCATGCTCAGCAGCCCACTCCGCCTCAACCGGCCAATGCTGCGACGCAACCGGGTCGGGCGCCTCCGGCATTGACGCCCGCGCAACAGGCGCAGCTGGCCAAGCAGAATGCCGAGATGGGCCAGGCCGCGACGCGGGTGGCGCAACTGGTCGATGCCAGTCAGGCCGGTTCGGTATGGGATGGCGCCTCCGTGGTGGCGAAGAAAGTCGTGACGCGTGAAGCCTTCATCAAGCAGGTCGCGGCCGAGCGCGCGCGCTTGGGGGCGCTCGGCTCTCGCGGCCAGAGCTCGGTGACGCGAGTGAAATACGGACCCGGCGCGCAGGTGCCTGAAGGCCTGTACATCAACATCAGCTTCCCGACCAAGTTCGCCAACGCGCCGCAGCCGGTACGCGAGCTGGTGTCGTTCCGGCTGGACGAGGACAAGGTGTGGCGGGTGTCGGGCTACAGCTTGCGTACGACGGTCCACTGATCGCTAACTGCGGCCGGTGGCCGCGCACTCGGCAAGACAAGAGGTGTCATGGACATGAGCATAGAGATCCGCATGCTGGCCTGGGCCGTGGTGCTGGGCATCGCGCAGCTGCTGGTAGCGTCGGCTGGAATGACCGCCCAGCGCGGCAACAAGTGGAATGCCAGCGCGCGCGACGGCAATCCTGCTCCGCTCACTGGCGTGCCGGCCCGGCTGGAACGGGCGCTGCACAATTTTCTGGAAACCTTCCCGCTCTTCGCCGCCGTGGTGCTGGGGGTGGTGCTGACCCAGCGCCAGGATGCGCACACCGCGCTGGCCGTACAGCTCTACGCTTGGGCGCGGCTGCTCTACGTGCCGCTGTACGCGGCCGGCATCCCCTATGTCCGCAGCCTGGTATGGCTGGTGTCGATGGCGGGCATCGTGATGCTGGCATGGGCATTGTTGCGTTGAGTCGAAGGACGGCGGCGCGAGGTTGATTGCGATCAATCTGCCTGCTGCAGCCCCGGCGTACACTGGCGCCATGCCAGTACAGGAGCGCAGATGAAGCGTGTCGATATCGCCGTGATCGGCGCCGGCCCGGTGGGGCTCTGTTTTGCGCGATCCCTGGCCGGCAGCGGCCTGTCGGTCGTATTGGTCGAGCAGTCGCCGCGCGAAAGCTTGGCCGATCCTGCCTTCGATGGTCGCGAGATCGCGTTGACGCATGCCTCGCGCGAGGTCATGGAACGGCTGGGAGTGTGGGCGCGGATTCCGGCGGAAGAGATCTCGCCGTTGCGCGACGCGCGGGTGATGAACGGTTCTTCCCCGTTCGCATTGACCTTTGCCGCCACCCAGGAGGGTCATGACGAACTCGGTTGGCTGGTGCCCAACCAGCTGATCCGCCGGGCGGCGTGGCAGGCGGTACAGCAGCAGTCCGATCTGGGGGTGCTGGACGGTACGTCGTTGTCCTCGCTGCGCAGCACGGCCGGGGGCGTCGAGCTGATGTTGTCCAACGGCGAGGTGCTGGCGGCGCGGTTGCTGGTCGCCGCCGACAGCCGTTTTTCCAGCACGCGGCGTTTGCTCGGCATCGGCGCGCAGTTGCGCGACTTCGGCAGGACCATGCTGGTGTGCCGGATGCGGCATGAGCAGCCGCACCACCACGCCGCCTGGGAATGGTTCGGCTATGGCAAGACGCTGGCGTTGCTGCCGCTGCGCGGCGATCGGGCCGGGGCGGTGTTGACGCTGCCGCCGCGCCGGGTCCAAGCGCTGCTGGCGATGGACGAGGCCGCCTTCAGCGGCGCCATCACCGATTACTTCGAACATCGGCTGGGAGCGATGGTGCAGGACGGTAGCCGGCATGCCTACCCGCTGGTCGGCGTCTATGCCGAGCGCTTCGTCGCCCAGCGCAGCGCCTTGATCGGCGACGCCGCAGTGGGCATGCATCCAGT
Source organism: Lysobacterales bacterium (assembly GCA_015655035.1). Taxonomy (GTDB): domain Bacteria; phylum Pseudomonadota; class Gammaproteobacteria; order Xanthomonadales; family Xanthomonadaceae; genus JAATFS01. Next base: position 9,278 of record JAATFS010000191.1, read on the forward strand.
CACCGCGCATGGTTTCAATTTCGGCCTGCAAAGCCAGGCGCGCTTGTCCAGGGCCGTGCGTGAAGCGGCCGCGGCCGGGCGCGATGTCGGTGCCGACTCGCTATTGGCCGGCTACGAACGTGGCCATCGGCTGGCAACGCGGCCGCTGTACGAGGCGACCAACGTGGTTGCCGCGCTGTATACCGACGACCGGCTGCCGGCGCGGCTGCTGCGCAATACCGCGCTACGCGCCGCCCATCTGGTGACGCCGTTCCGCAAGGCGATCGCGTCGCACCTGACCCAGCGCGGCGCGGCCTGGGCTCGCTGACAGCGGTTCTTGGCGAATCATCAGGTACTGGTGGGGACTCTAGCCCGCGATCACACGGATCTCCACATCGTTCAGGCGCACGATCTGGCCGGCGCGGATCTTGGCGGTCTTGCGCAGCTCCACCGCGCCATCGACGCTGACCGCGCCGCTGGCGACGATCGCCTTGCCCTGGCCGCCGCTGTCGGCGACGCCGGCGAGCTTGAGCAACTGGTTGAGCTCGACGTGTTCGCGGTCCAGTTCAAATTCTAGGGTTTGCATGAGGGGCGACTCCAGGAGGGAGGGCGATTATCCGCTCACTCGCGCCCGAAGCGGGCGA
>JAATFS010000157.1 GCA_015655035.1 Lysobacterales bacterium
GCCGGCTGGCGTTCGGCATTGGACCAGGCCGCAGCGATGGGGGCGCTGCAAGCGCACTTCTCCGGCGGCGAGCCGATGCTGCGCAAGGACCTGCCGATGCTGGTCGAGCATGCACGCGAGCTCGGCCTGTACAGCAACCTCATCACCTCCGGCGTGGCCGGCGGCGAACCGATGCTCGACCAGCTGGTGGACGCCGGCCTCGAGCACGTCCAGCTCAGCGTGCAGGACGTAGATCCGGTCGGGGCCGACCGTATTTCCGGCTATCGCGGTAGCCTGGCCAAGAAGGTGGCCTTCGCCCATGCCACGCGTGCCCGTGGGTTGCCATTGACGCTCAATGCAGTGGTCCATCGGCACAACGCCGAGCGCGTACCGGCAATGATCGCGCTGGCCCTGGAACTGGGCGCGGAGCGCCTGGAAGTGGCGCACACCCAGTACTACGGCTGGGGCCTGCGCAACCGCGCCGCATTGATGCCCAGCCTCGCCCAGGTGGAAGCCACGGTGACGGCGGTGGAACAGGCGCGCATCGCGTTGCAGGACCGCCTCGCCATCGATTTCGTCACCCCCGATTACTACGCGCACCGCCCCAAGTCCTGCATGGGCGGCTGGGGCCAGCGCTTCGTCAACATCTCCCCGCGTGGCGATGTATTGCCGTGCCATGCGGCCGAAACCCTGCCGGGAATGCGTTTCGAGAACCTGAGAGACCGCGCGCTGGCCGACATCTGGCGCGATGGCGAGGCGTTCGAGCGCTTTCGCGGCACCGCGTGGATGCCCGATACCTGCCAGGCCTGCCCCAAGCGCGAAATCGACTGGGGCGGCTGCCGTTGCCAGGCGCTGGCCCTGAGCGCCGACGCCGCGACCCTGGACCCGGTCTGCGAACGCTCCCCCGACCACGCACGCCTCCAGGCCACCGCCGCGCGCGAGGCCACCGCCCCCGCGCCGGATTTCGTCTATCGCCGTCCCGCCCGGCCCGCCGCCGGCATACCGGCCGTCAAGTGAACCTGCTGCTTCCGCTGGCGCAGCGACTACACTAGCGCCCACCCTTCCTTTGCGGACTTCGTCCATGACGTTCTCGCGCGCCGTTCCCGCCGTCCTGTCCGTTGCGCTTGCCATGGCTTGCGCCACCCCTGCCCTCGCCCAGCGCACCGTTGGCGGCGATGTGCAGACCCAGATGTCCAGCCAGGAATTCAAGGCTGCCGGCCTGGACAAACTGAGCCCGCAGGAGCTGGCCGTCCTCAACGGCTGGCTGCAAGGCAAGGTCGCCAAGGCAACCGCCGTCGCACTGGAGGACGCCAAGGAACAAGGCCGCCAGGAAGTCATCGTCAAGAACCGTGGCTTCTTCGACTTCGGCTCCCGCGAACCGATCGAAAGCGCAGTCGTCGGCGAGTTCGCCGGATTCAGCAAGGGCCGCAAATACATACTGGCCAACGGCCAGGAGTGGGAACAGACCGACGCCACCCCCCTGTCGGCGCGCAAGAGCGCCCCCGCCGTGAAGATCAAGCCCGGCATCGCCGGGGTCTGGTACATGCAGATCGACGGCTACAACACCATGGCCAAGGTACGCCGCATCAAATAAGGGCAGCGTCCTGCCTGCTGTCGAAGATCACCAACGCAACCAGCCGGTGATCGACAGCCGCGATGCCTTCACGAACGGTGCTACCGCGCTGACCAGATGCGGCACCGGCACCTCAAACACGGCCAAGGTATTGAAGCGGGGAATCAACACCTCATCCACGCGGCCATCGACGCCAATGAACTGTAGTTGCCCGCCGTAATCGGCGGGCCAGTCGCGTGTCAGGCTCAATACGTAGGCCGCGATCCGGTTTTTGCCCTCGGCATGGTCGTCGTGCAATGTCAGGAAGTGGCCGCGACGGTAGCGGGTCATCTGCGCGTCGGCGAAAGCGATACGCTCGCTTCCCGTAACCGCACGCATCAGTTCCACGAACGCGGGGGCGGCCAGCATGTCCCGGGCCCGCCGCACGACAGGGTCTGCCGGCAAATGGCGATAGTCCGGATCCAGCAACGGATAGCGTTCATACAGGTATTGCATGCCTTCCCGCGCCTGCGCGCCGACCAGCTCCTCCAGTTCCACCCACTGGCCCGGCGCGAGCAGATCCATCTGCGCGGAATCGAAGTTGCGGTGACGTCCACCGGCGATGGTCACCAACGCCCACTGCTCCCATTCCAGCATCCGCTGGCGCAGCGACTCGGCGAACACCGGCTCGAGCACGTTCTCGATCACCACGCGCCGCCGTTCGGAAAATCGCGCTGCCAGCAACGACAGGTCGGGACGTGCACCAAGCGGTATCGGCAGCGTAGCGGCAGACGCGTATTGATCGATCGACATGAAGGAACCTGAGCAATGCAGTGCACTGGCGACTATAAAGCCACTGGCCATGCATCGCCCCCGATTCCTCCCGCGCACGCGATCTTCCTGAGGCAGGAACCGTTACTTGCCGCCGCGCAACGCCGCCACCCGCTGCGCAAGCTTCTTGGCCGAGATCCCTGCCCTGGCCCCCAGCTCCTGAGCGAACATCGACACCCGCAACTCCTCCAGATCCCAGCGCAATCCCTGCCACTGCGGCTTGGCTCTTGACGGCTGCTCGACGGCCTCCAGCGCATCCACGAACGGCTTGATTTCCAGCATGCGCGCCTGATCCCGCGAAGGATCGCGCTTGGCCCGTTCGGTGCGCAGGATCATCGCCTTCAAATAACGTGGAAACTGCGCCAACGCACCGGCCGGCGTATCGCGAAGGAAACCCGGGTGAATCAGTCCGGCCAATTGCCGCTCCATGTCGTCCAGGTTGCCGCGCGCCCAGCCCATCAACGGTGCGTCCAGCAGCGGCTTGAGTTCGGCCACCGCCGACAGGATGCTCTCGGCCAGTTTGAGCCGCGCCATCGCCTCGCCGAACAATTGCTTGGCGGCGGCATCGCGGCGCTGCGCGAAGGCGGCGGGGTCGCGAATGTCCTCCAGCCCACCGTCGAGGACCGCGTTCAATCCCGCATCGACCAGATCGCCGCGCAGACGCTCCTGCGACTCGATCGCCGCGTACAGCAAACCGGTCTTGGGCGACACCGGCAACTGCTTGCGCGCCTGCTTGATCTTGTCGGCCAACGCGATTTCCAGCAACCTGCGCACCCCACCCGGGTGCGCTTCGGCCGCTTCGGCGCGATCGGCGAAGATGCGCAACGACACCGCCTCGTCCTCGTCCACCAGTGCCGGATACGCCGGCACCCCAGCCTCGCCAGGCACCTGCACCGGGATCGGCGCGGTTGGGAAATCGCGCAGCCCTTCGGCCGCCAGCTGCCGCCCGGCGCGTGCGGCGAAAGCATGGCCGGCGCGATCGCCGAAGCGCGCACGCAAGCCATCCAGATCGCGCGATGTCGCCAGCACCTTGCCATGCTCATCGTGCACGCGCAGGTTCATGCGCAAATGCGGCTCCAGCGCCGCCTCGTCGAAATCGATCGCGGCCACCGGCGAGCCGGTCGCCCGCGACAGGAAGCGGGCCAACTCGCCGCGGATGTCGTCGGCCGACGGCAGGGCGAACGCTTCGTAGAACGCACGCCCGAAATCCGGCGCGGGCACATAATTGCGGCGCTGCGCCTTGGGCAGGCTGCGGATCAACGCGGCCGCCTTGTCGGCGACGAACCCCGGCGCCAGCCACGACAGTCGTGTCGCGTCCAGCGCATTGAGCAGGTGCAACGGCACCTCCAGCGTCACCCCATCGTCCTCGGCGCCCGGCTCGAAACGATAGTGCAACGCCAAGCGTGCATCGCCCAGCGGGAAATACTTGGGATAGCGATCGGCCTCGCTGCCTTCGCCGGGCAACAGGTCCGACAGCGACCAGCTCAGCGCACGGCGTTTTTCCGCCGGCAGCGTCTTCCACCAGGCATCCAGCGCCGAGGCGGAATGCAGCTCCGGGGGAAGACGATCCAGGTACCAGCGCGCCTGCCAGTCTTCGTCGGCGACGATCCCGGCACGCCGCAGCTTGGCTTCTTCCTCCCGCGCCTGTTCCAGCACTTTGAGGTTGTCGGCGACAACGCTGGCACGGGTGTTGATCTCGCCCGTCACCAGGCCTTGCCGTACGAACAGGTCATGCGCCGCCACCGGGTCGATGCGGCCGTAGTGCACCGGCTTCTTCGGCGCCAGCACCAACCCGAACAGGCTGATCTGTTCGGAGGCCACGGCCTGGCCCTGGGCGCGCGACCAATGCGGGTCGAAATGCTTGCGCGACAGCAGGTGCGGCAACTCGGCGATCACCCAGTCCGGCTCGATCGCCGCATTGGTCAGGCCCCACACTTTCTGCGTGTCCAGCAACGTGGCCGCAAGCACCCAGGGCGGCGGCTTCTTGGCCAGCGCCGAGCCGGGAAACAGCAGGAAGCGCCGTTGCCGCGCGGCCAGGAAATCGCCTTTCTCGGTGCGGTGTCCCACCTGGGTCGGCAAGCCGGCGATCAATGCGCGGTGCAGCGCCTGGTAGGCCGCCGCACGCTCGCGCTCGCTGGAATCGGGAGCCGCTGCACTTTCCTGGCCGGTCGCATCGGCATTCCGGGAATCCCCCAGAGAAAGCGAACCAGACCCAGCTTCCGGCTTCTTGCCCTCGCGCGCCAGCCGCGCAGCACGATGCAGTTGCCCACGCGTGGCGCGCACCGTGGCCGCAGCCGCGTCGCTGCGTGCCGGTGCGCGCGCGCCGGCCAATAGCGGTGCCAGCATGCTGCCGCTGGACTCCTCGCTCCACCCCAGCTCCTCGCACAGCATGCGCAACTGGCGGTGCAGCTCACGCCACTCGCGCATGCGCAGGAACCCAAGGAAATGCCGGCCGCACCAATCGCGCAACTTCGACTGCGTGAGTTCTTCGTGGGCCTGCCGATAAGCCTCCCACAGCCGCAGAATGCCGACGAACTCCGAACGCGCGTCGGCGAAGATCGCGTGCGCGTTGTCGGCGGCTTCGCGCGCCTCGGGCGGTCGCTCGCGTGGATCCTGGATCCCCAGAAACGCGGCGATCACCGTCATCTCGCGCAGGCAGCCCTGCTGCTGCGCGGCCACCAACATCCGCGCTAGCTTCACGTCCACCGGCAATCGCGCCATCTGGCGTCCGATCGCGGTGAGCTTGCGCTCGCCGTCGATCGCGCCCAGCTCCAGCAGTTGCTGCCAGCCATCGGCTACCGCGCGTTCGTCCGGTGCCTCCAGGAATGGGAAATTCTCGATAATCCGCGACGAATCTGCTGCCTGCGTCGCCGATGCGCGCCCGGCCGGGGACGCTGCACGGCCCTCGAACCGCCCCAGCCCCAGCTGCAACATGCGCAGGATCACCCCCGCCAGCGACGAGCGCCGGATTTCCGGATCGGTGAATGCCGGCCGCGACGCGAAGTCGGCCTCCGAGTACAGCCGGTAGCAGATGCCTTCGGCAATACGACCGCACCGGCCCATGCGCTGGTTGGCGCTGGCCTGGGAGATCGGTTCGATGTGCAGCCGGTCCAGCTTCTGTCGCGGGCTGTAGCGCTTGACCCGCGCATAGCCCGGATCGACCACGTAGCGGATGCGCGGCACCGTCAGCGAGGTCTCGGCGACATTGGTCGCCAGCACCAGCCGCCGCTTCGGCCCCGGATTGAAGACCCGATCCTGGTCACCGGTAGACAAGCGCGCATACAGCGGCACCACTTCGGTCTCGCGGTACTTACGACGCTCCAGTGCCTGGTGCGCATCGCGGATCTCACGTTCGCCCGGCAGGAACATCAACACGTCGCCGCGCGGGTCGAGCCGGGTGATCTCGTCGATCGCCGCCACGATGGCATCGTTGACCGTGCGCTCGCCCTCGCGCGCCTCTTCCTCCTCGCCTCCGTCGCCCTCCAGCGGGCGATAGCGCACCTCGACCGGATAGGTGCGGCCTTCCACGTCGATCACCGGCGCATCATCGAAATGTTGGGAGAAGCGCGCGGTATCGATCGTGGCCGAGGTCACGATCAGCTTGAGGTCCGGACGCTTGCGCAGCAACTGCTTCAGATAGCCCAGCAGGAAATCGATGTTCAGGCTGCGCTCGTGCGCCTCGTCGACGATGAGGGTGTCGTAGGCCGACAACCAGCGGTCGCTGGCGATCTCCGCCAACAAGATGCCGTCGGTCATGAACTTGATCTGCGAGTTCTCGCCCACCCGATCGGTAAAACGCACCTGGAAACCCACCGTGGTCCCCAACGGCGTGCGCAATTCCTCGGCCACCCGCGTGGCCACCGCGCGGGCGGCGATCCACCGCGGCTGGGTGCAGCCGATCATGCCCGCAGCGCCACGCCCTCCGGCCAGGCACAGCTTCGGCAGCTGGGTGGGCTTGCCCGAACCGGTCTCGCCGGCAATCACCACCACTTGATGGTCCTTGATAAGCTCGATGATGCGTGTTGCCTCGCGCGCAATCGGCAGCTGCTCATCCAGGGTGATCGCCGGCTGTGCTTGCAGCCGCGCCTGACGCCGGGCAATGGACGCTTGCACGGCCTGCTCGAAAGCCTCGCGCAACTTGCGGTCGCCGGGTTGCCCCCGCCAGCGCGACAACAGGCCGAGCAAGCGGCCACGATCGCGAGTCAGTCCACTGTCGATGGCAGCACGCGCTTCACGCAATCCGCTGTCGGGTTTTGGTTCAATAGAAAGCATCAATCGTTAGACCAGGAATATTGAATTTCAATAAATCGCATATTGCGACTATTGTGACGTCCTATCACCACGCAGGGATAAATCAGATGGCCAAGACCAAGAGCACCGTCAAGAGCACCCGCAAAAGCGCCAGCAAGAAGAGCCCGGCCAAGCGCTTGAGTGTGGCGGCCTCTGCGCCGAACATCGATATCGGGATCACCGGCAGTGATCGCAAGAAGATCGCCGATGGTTTGTCGCATTTCCTCGCCGATGCCTACACGCTTTACCTGAAGACCCACAATTTCCACTGGAACGTCACCGGGTCGATGTTCACCTCGCTGCATACGCTGTTCGAGACCCAATACACCGAGCAGTGGACGGCGCTGGACGACGTGGCCGAGCGCATCCGCGCGCTGGGCTTCAACGCACCGGGCTCCTATCGTGAATTCGTCGAGCTGACGTCGATCCCCGAGGAAGCCGGCCTGAGCGACAGCGCCGACTGGCGCGAGATGGTGCGTCAGCTGGTGTCCGGCAATGAGGCCGTGTGTCGTACCGCACGCCAGGTCCTCGAGACCGC
>JAATFS010000395.1 GCA_015655035.1 Lysobacterales bacterium
GTTGACGATCAACCGCCCTTCGACCTCGACCACGAAATCGCGTCCGTCGCGGGTGAATTCCCAGGCCTGCAGCCGGCCATCGGTGCGGCGATAACGGATGCAGTCGTGCCCGACCAGCGCCGTCGGCGTCTCCGGCACGCCGTGGCGATCGAAATAGGCCGGCGCGGCGACGATGACCTGCCGCTGCATCTGCCCCACCGGCACCGCCACCATGTCGCGCGCCAGGCACTCGCCCAGGCGAATACCCGCATCGAAACCGCCGGCAACGATGTCGGCCAGGGTGCGGTCGCAGTACAGCTCGACCGTTACCTCCGGATAGCGCGTCAGGAACCCCGGCAGGTGCGGACTGACCAACTGCTCGGCGGTGACCGGGGCCAGGTTTATCCGCAACGTGCCGGCAGGCCGGTCGCGCAGGAAATCCAGGTCGGCAAACGCCGCGTCGATCTGCTGCAGCCCAGGCGCGATCCGTTGCAGGAAGCGCTCGCCATGCTCGGTCACGCCGACGCGCCGCGTGGTCCGGTGCAGCAAGCGCACCCCAAGCTGGGTTTCGAGCAGGCGGACGGTCTGCGACAGCGCCGAGGTCGATACGCCCAGTTCGGCGGCAGCACGGGTGAAGCTGCCATGGTGGGCGATGCGGGCAAATGCGGCGACGGCGGGCAACGGATTGGGGCGGGACATGAGCTACCTCCGGCGGTGCACCGGGACAGGAAGGCATTGTGTAGCACAGCTTCAAGGATGATCCATATTTAGTGGATTTATCCGCGCTATATCGCGATCTACAGTGGCCTCCTTCCACCACGAGGCGCCTCCCATGCAACTCACCGACTACCGTCTTCTCGGCCGCTCCGGCCTGCGCGTCAGCCCGATGTCGCTGGGCACGATGACCTTTGGCCAGGACTGGGGCTGGGGCGCGGACGAAGCTGCCGCGCGCCGCCAGTTCGACCTGTATGTCGATGCCGGCGGCAACTTCATCGACACCGCCAACATCTACACCAACGGCAGTTCGGAAACGTTGCTGGGCAAGTTTTCCGCCGGCCGCCGCGAGCGCCTGGTGATCGCCAGCAAGTACTCGCTCAATCCGTTCCCCGGCGACCCCAACGGCGGCGGCAATCACCGCAAAAACCTGATCCAGTCGGTCGAGGCCAGCCTGAAGCGGCTCGGCACCGACTACCTCGACCTGCTGTACCTGCACATCTGGGACGGCACCACCCCGATCGAGGAGGTAATGCGCGGCTTCGACGATCTGGTACGCGCCGGCAAGATCGTCTACGCCGGCATTTCCGACACCCCCGCCTGGCAGGTCGCGCGGATGCAGACGCTGGCCGAGCTGCGCGGCTGGGCACCGCTGGTAGCGCTGCAGATCGAGTATTCGCTGGCGCAGCGCACGGTCGAGCGCGAGTTGGTGCCCATGGCCGACGCGCTGGGGCTGTCGGTGCTGGCGTGGTCGCCGCTGGCGATGGGCGTCCTGACCGGCAAATACCGCCGCGCCGACCTGGAACAGCTGCGCGCGCAGGGAGCCGGCAACTCGCCCGGCGGCGACGGCGGGCGCGGCGCGGTGGCCTATTCGCACGACATGCTCGACGAGCGCTCGCTTGGCATCGGCGAGCAGGTCGCAGAGGTCGCCACCGAGGCCGGCCACTCGCCGGCGCAGGTCGCGCTGGCATGGCTGCTGCAGCGCCCGGGCGCGCCGATCCCGATCGTCGGCGCGCGCACCCCGGAACAGTTGCAGGACAACCTAGGCGCGCTGGCGGTGAAGCTCGATCCGGCGCAATTGCAGCGGCTGGACGCCGCCAGCGCGGTGGCGCTGGGCTTCCCGCACGATTTCATGCGCAGCCCGATCCCGCAGCAGTTGGTGTTCGGCGGCACCGTGGTTCACCCGCGCTGAGTCCCGCGTGTGGGGCCTGGCCTGTCATCGCAGCACCGCGCCACGCTTCCAGGACCATGCCCTGCACGCCGACCTGCGCCTGGCCGAAACGGTGAAGATGCTGGCCGTGGCCAGGCGCGCGCCCCTGCACAAGGCGCGCTGGCCTGGCTGCTGGCCCAAGATCCTTACCTGGTACCGGTCCCCGGCACCAAACGTTGCGCCTATCCGGAGAGCAACGCCGGTGCGGTGGCACTTGACCTGACGGGCGACGAACTGGCCACGCTCGCCCAGGCCTTCACGCCAGGGCTCACTATTCCAGCCACTATCCCGACTATTACGCTTTCAGCGTTTTACGCCTTCCAGGAGTAATTGCATGAAAACCTGCACCCTTGGCCGCAATGGCCCTACCGTCTCCGCCCTCGGCCTGGGCTGCATGGGCATGAGCGCGTTCTACGGCGGACGTGGCGACGATGCGGCCGCGATCGCGGTGATCCATCGCGCGCTCGATCGCGGCGTGAGCCTGCTCGATACCGCCGACATGTATGGGCCGCACACCAACGAGATCCTGGTCGGCAAAGCCATTGCCGACCGTCGCCACGAAGTGTTCCTGGCCACCAAGTTCGGCATCAAGCTCGATCCGGGCGATCCCGCAGCGCGCGGCATCGACGGTCGCCCCGAGTACGTACAAGCCGCCTGCGAAGCCAGCCTCAAGCGCCTGGGCGTGGAGCATATCGATCTGTATTACCAGCATCGCGTAGACCCCAACGTGCCGATCGAGGACACGGTGGGAGCGATGGCACGGCTGGTGGAGCAAGGCAAGGTGCAATACCTCGGCCTGTCCGAAGCGGCGCCCGACACCATCCGCCGCGCGCACGCGGTGCATCCGATCACCGCCGTGCAGACCGAATACTCGCTGTGGTCGCGCGATCCCGAGAGCAACGGCGTGTTCGCCACCGTGCGCGAGCTGGGGATCGGCTTCGTGCCGTACTCGCCGCTGGGGCGCGGCTTCCTGACCGGCGCGATCGTCTCGCCGGAGGACTTCGACGCCGACGACTACCGCCGCCATTCGCCACGTTTCCAGGGCGATAACTTCGCGCGCAACCTGCAATTGGTGGAGCAGATCAAGGCGCTCGCCGCCGACAAGGGTATTACCGCCAGCCAGTTGGCGCTGGCCTGGGTCCTGGCGCAGGGTGACGACCTGGTACCGATTCCCGGCACCAAGCGCGTCCGCTACCTGGACGAAAACCTCGATGCGCTGGACGTGGCGCTGACACCCGACGAACTGGCCGGGATCGACGCGATCTTCCCGCCCGAAGCCGCCGCCGGCACGCGTTATCCGGAATCGATGATGGCCGCAGTCAATCGCTGAGCAAGCGGTCGAATCCCCACGCCGCCATCGCCTCCCGTCCGCCCATGCTCTCGTGCGTCATCCCCGCACACGACGAGGCCGCACTGATCGGCAAGACGCTGCAACGGCTGCACGCCGCCGCGCGGACGCTGTCGCTTGCCTACGAGGTGATCGTGGTGGCCGACGGCTGCGGCGACGATACCGCCGCGATCGCCCGCGCCAGCGGCGCGCAGATCCTGGAAGGGCACTGGCGACAAATCGCGGCGGTGCGCAACGCGGGCGCGCAGGTGGCGCGCGGCCAGCGCCTGTTGTTCCTGGATGCCGATACCCACGTCGATGGCACCGTGCTGGCGGCCGCGATGCACGCACTGGATACCGGTGCGATAGGCGGCGGTGCGCGGGTATGCCTGCAAGGCCGCCCAGCCTGGTACGAGCGCGCGGTGCAGGCGGCGTTCGGCTGGCTGTTCCGGCGGACCGGCATCGCGCCAGGGTGCTTCCTGTTCTGTACCCGGCACGCATTCGAGGCCGCTGGCGGCTTCGACCAGCGCTACTACGCCGGCGAGGACGTGGCCTTGAGCCGTGCACTTGCCCGCCAGGGCCGGTTCGTCATCCTGCACGAGGCCGTGCACACCTCCGATCGCAAACTTCGCAGCCACAGCAAGGGCGAGCATCTGCGCCTGCTGCTGAATTTTCTGCTGCGTGGACGGCGCATGCTGCGTTCGCGCGATGCGCTTGGCTTCTGGTACAAACGCCGCCGTTGAAAGAGTCCGGTGCCGCTGCGCCGGCGTCCATCCAATCCCTTCGACCGATGCCATACCAGCACCGAAATGGGGCAACGACGCCCCCATATGTAGCCATCAACGCCGTACGTGAATACCACGTGTGTCGCCAGCCGCCGGTACTACATCCCATCGAGCCGTCGTCCTAAACTTGCCGATCTTCCGCTTTTCGAGCTGCCGCAATGCTCCAACTGCACCGGCCGGCCCGCGTGGGCCCCCTCACCGCCATCCTGATCCTCTTGCTGGCTGGCTGCGACCGTGATGCAGCAACGTCCTCCCCTCCGCTCGACGCCGCCAGCCCGCCCCCCGCCACACCGCAACTGGGCGAGTTCGGCTTCGACAGCGCCGGCATGGACCGCGATGTCGCCCCCGGCGACGATTTCTTCGGCTATGCCAATGGCCACTGGGTAGCCGCCACCGAGATTCCCGCCGACCGGGCCAGCGTCAGCAGTTTTTCGCGCGTGGTCGCAACCACCGAACAGCAAAGCCGAGACATCATCGAGGGCGCCGCTGCAAACGACCGCGCCAGCGGCGACGACAAGAAGATCGGCGACTACTACGCCGCCTTCATGGATGAGGCCGGTATCGAGGTCAAGGGCATCGCACCGGTGCAGCCACAGCTGATCGCGCTCTACCGGCTCGCCGACAAGCAGGCGCTGGCGCACGCGCTCGGCGGCCAGCTGCGTACCGATGTCGACCTGCTCAACGTCACCCGCACCTATACCGACCGCGTGTTCGGGCTATGGATATCGCAAGACCTGCATCATCCCGAGCGCAACGTTCCGTATCTGGTGCAAGGCGGCCTCGGCCTGCCCGACCGTAGCTACTACCTGGAAAAGAGCGGCCACGCCACCGAAGTGCTGGCCGCCTACCAGGCATACGCCACCAAACTGCTGGAACTGGCCGGCATCGCCGATGCCGCCGCCAAGGCCAAGCGGATCGTCGCGTTGGAAACCGAGATCGCACGCGTGCATGCCACCGGCGAACAGACCAACGACATCCAGGCCGGCGCCAACGCCTGGACCCGGTCGGACTTCTCCGCCAAGGCACCGGGACTGGATTGGGACGCCTTCCTCGACGCCGCCGGGTTGGGGAAGCAGAAGAACTTCGTGGTGTGGCAGCCGCAGGCAGTAACCGGCATTTCGGCGCTGGTAGCGGCACGGCCGTTGCAGGACTGGCAGGACTACCTCGTCCTGCATGCACTCGACCGCGCCGCGCCCTACTTGTCCAAGGCCTTCTCCAACCAGCACTTCGCCTTCCACGGCACCACGCTCGAAGGCACGCCCAAGCAGCGCCAGCGCTGGAAGCGCGGCATCGATGCCACCCACCAGGCGCTGGGCGAAGCGGTCGGCAAGCGTTACGTCGCCAAGTACGTCAACGCCGACACCCAGGAGCGCGCCGAAGCGATGGTGGAGAACATCGTGGCCGCCTTCGCCAAGCGCATCGATAAGCTGGAGTGGATGAGCGCACCGACCAAGCGCCACGCCAAGGCCAAGATCGCCGCGCTGACGGTGGCGGTGGGCTACCCGGACCGCTGGCGCGACTACGCCAAGCTGGAGGTCAAGCGCGACGACGCCTTCGGCAACTGGCAGCGCGCCGAAGCCTTCGACTATCGGCGCAACCTGGACAAGCTCGGCAAGCGGCCCCGCCACCGCGAGTGGTACATGCTGCCGCAGACCGTCAACGCGCTGAATGTGCCGATGGAGAACCGGCTGATCTTCCCGGCCGCGATCCTGCAACCGCCGTTCTTCGATCCCGCCGCCGACGATGCGGTCAACTACGGCGCCATCGGGGCGGTGATCGGCCACGAAATCAGCCACAGCTTCGACAACATGGGCGCGATGTTCGACGAACGCGGCAAGCTGTCCAACTGGTGGACGCCGCAGGACCTGAGCAAATTCGAGGCCGCCGGCGACGCGCTCGCCGCCCAGTTCAGCGCCTACGAACCCTTCGACAACCTGTCGCTCAACGGCAGGCTGACGCTGGGCGAGAACATCGCCGACGTCGCCGGACTGGCCACCGCCTACGACGCCTACCAGCTGTCGCTACAGGGCAAGCCGGCACAAACCCGCGATGGTTTCAGTTCCGACCAGCGCTTCTTCCTGGGTTACGCCCAGGCCTGGCGCAGCAGGTACCGCGACGAGGCACTGCGCAACCTGGTGCTGACCAACGTGCACGCACCGGGCCAGTTCCGTGCGCA
>JAATFS010000016.1 GCA_015655035.1 Lysobacterales bacterium
CCGCGCAAGCCTCGGCCATACAGCCGCGCGACAAGCGCGCTAACGCCCGCCCTTGCCACTGCGTGCCATGCTGGAGAACACCCCATCGCGGCGCACCCAGGCATGGAACAGCGCCGCGCCCAGGTGCCCCAGCACCGTGGCGAACAGCACGTAGGCCAGCAGCGTATGCGCCGGGCGCAGCAATGCGTACAACCCGGCACTGTGCGGCACGATCGCCGGCAGGTGCACCCCGCCCAACAGCACGATCGGGTAGCCGCCGGCCGATAGCATCGACCAGCCAATCAGCGGCATCGCGAACATCAGCCCATACAGCAGCCAGTGCGACGCCTGCGCGGCGAACTTCTGAAGCGCCCGCAGATCGGACGGAAGCGGCGGCGGCGGACTGCGCAGGCGATTGACCAGCCGCACGATCACCAGCAGCCCGATCGCGATGCCAAGCGGCCGATGCAACGCAAGCAGGGTTGGCCGCCACGCCAGCGAAACCACCATTCCCGCGCCGATGAACAGCATCGCCAGGATCATCGCGGCCATCAGCCAGTGCAAGCTGCGCGCCAGCGCATCGAAGTGTCCGTAGCGGTTCATTTGGCTTCTCCCTTCGTGCCGGTCGCTTCAGGTGCGCGGCCCGTACCGATCTCGCGCTCGCGCCGGTTGAACGACACCGAATACACCGCCGAGCGCGCCGCCAGGATCGGATCGGCCGACGCTGCCATGCCGTCGGGCAACACCGTCGGATCGTAGTTCAGGTCACGGCATGGGCCGGTCTCCTGCGGCTGGCTGGAAACCAGGGTCACGGTGCCGGCCACCACCTGCCGGCGATCCTGCGGCCAGGGTTGCGACGGATCGTCGATGGGATCGCCGTCCTGCGCTTGCGTCACCACCAGGTCCCACGCCACCGGGCCCTTGGCCAACCGCGTGTTGAATTCCTCGCTGAGGAAATCAGCATCGGAGATTGCGCGCTGCTGCGCACTGAGCGGTTCAAACGGCGCCTGTGGGCGCATCGACCAGCGCACCGCGTGGCGCTGCCCTTGCGCATTGGTGAAGTAGAAACTGTTGACCCCATTGAACTGCGTGTTGCCCCAACTATTGGACCACGGCGCGGATTTGGCCCAATCGAGGAATTTCTGCGCCTCGGGGTACTGCTTGAGAAACGCCGCCATCCGGGCCGGATCCGGCTTGCCGGTGGCCGGGTCCGGTGCCGAGGCCAGGTTCTGCGCCTGGAACCCCTGCGGCGTGGCCACCACGAAGAACGGAAAACTGTTCATCGCCGTGCGCCATTCCTGGCCATCGTCGGTCTTCAGCAACAACGCCACGCTGCGCACGCGCGCCTGGGCATCGGCGCCATGCGGATCGCCACCGCCAATGGACAGGCGCCCCAGGATCGGCGTGCTGGGCTGGCTGAACACGCGCGCCTTGGACAACTGCGCCGCCTGCGCGCTGGGCGTGAAACTGCCCGCCACGCACACGCCCTTGGTATGCGCACGGCGGAAGCCCGGGTGCGGCTTGCCGGCTTCGATGGTGTCGGCCATCCGCTGCGGGGTCAGGCCGCCACCGAACCATCCGCCCACCCAGGCGAACACGGCGGCGATGACCGCCACGATGGCGGCAATACCCAACAACGCCGGCACGGGGCTGCGCGGGCGCGATGAAGGGGGCGGTGGCATGGGCTGGGACATGGTGATTCCTGGCGGTGAGTTCGCAGGTGGGACGCACCGGCAGCGGGTTTATTCCATCAAGATGCGCCGCCACAGGCCGCTGCCCCGTGATGGGCAGGTACCGGATCGATGGAATACGCTGCGGCTTCGCACGTCTCACCCATGGACCTGCCCTAGCCACTGCCATGACCGCTCCACTCACCGACCTGGACGACGCCACGCTGCGTGCCCTGATCCCGCGCCTGCGGCGGTTCGCCCGCTCGCTGGTCCATGAGCCGGCCGCAGCCGACGACCTGGTCCAATCCACGCTGGAACGCGCACTCACCCACGCACGCCCCCTGCATACCCCCGATGCATTGCAGGGCTGGCTGTTCTCCATCCTGTACCGCCAGTTCGTGGACGAGCACCGGCGTAGCCAGCGCTGGCGCCGGCTGGCGCAGCTGTTTGGGCAGAGCGAACCAGAGCACGCGCCTTCGGCTGAACGCGTTACCGCCACCCGCGCCACCCTGGCCGCCTTCGACACCTTGCCGGCCGAGCAACGGGCGCTGTTGCTGCTGGTCAGCGTGGAGGGCTTCAGTTATCGCGAGGTCGCCGATACCCTGCGCATCCCGATCGGCACCGTCATGTCGCGCCTGGCCCGCGCCCGCCAGGCGCTGCGTGCGGCCAGCGAAGCCGAGCCCAAGCCCACCCGCCCCACCCTGAAGGTGCTGCGATGATCCAACTGGCCCCCAGCGAAGCCAACCTGCATGCCTATGTCGATGGGCAACTGGATGCGGACGCGCGCGCCGAGATCGAGCGCTGGCTAGTCGCGCATCCGGAACGTGCGGCGATCGTCGCCGACTGGAAGCACGACGCCGAAAGCCTGCGCGCCTCCCTGGCCCTGCCCGAGAACTGGCCCGGCAACGGGCACCTGGAGCCCTCGCATCTGCGCCGCCGCGTGCGCGCCCGCCGTCGCACGCGGCTGGGCATCGCCGCCGCGCTGCTGCTCGCGCTCGGCCTGGGCACGGGCGTCGGCTGGCAGGCCAGGCAAATCCTGCTGGCCTCCACGCGCCTGCCGATGGCCGACGCCGTCTCGGCCTATCGCCTGTTTGCGGCATCCACCGGCGATGCCACGCTGCCAACAGCCGAGCGCGCCCAATTGCAGGCGTGGCTGAGCCGCCACTTCGGCCCGCTCGGCGCGATGCCCGACCTGCACGCGCAAGGCTTCACCCTGGTCGGCGGGCAGCGCCTGTCCACCGCGCAAGGCGCCGCGGCGATGCTCGTCTACGCCGACGTCCACGGCGCACGCATCGGCGTATACCTGCGCCCGGGCGGCTGGTTCAACCAACCGGGCCAGCGCCGCGATGGCGAGCTGCTGGCTCAGTACTGGTCTCGCGGCAATACCAGCTTCGC
>JAATFS010000486.1 GCA_015655035.1 Lysobacterales bacterium
CTGAGGAAGTACACGGTCTTGCCATCGGCCGAAAATTCCGGCGAGTTGACGTTCCAGCCCGGCGGGGTCAGCGGCCTGGCCGGGGCCAGATCGCGCGTGCGCAGGTTGCGCTGCCACAGGCCAGTGCTGGCCCGGGTCTGGTTTGCGTCCATCTCGCGCTTTGCGAACACCAGCACGTCGCCGGCAGGACTGAGCGTCGGTGCCGATACCCGATCCAGCGCCACCATGTCGCGCACATCGAAACCGCGCGCCACCGCCAGGGAGGGCATCGCGCTCAACAGGCACAGGGGCAGCAAGGCATAGCGAAGCTTGGTCATCACAGATTCCCGCAACGGCAAAGCGACGATGGTAGGCGGTGCCCGGCCCCTGGCGCAAAGGCATGAAGTCATGGACTGCGGGACTGGGCGAAAGACCGTGTTACCCGGATCTAGCGAGGGCGGCCAGCGGCCGCTCCGCGCATTGCCTATTTCGCGTTTCCCACTGCCGAGCCGTTCCTGCCGACTCGGTACAGCAAGCCTCCGACCGCCGCCAGGATGACCAGGCCGACCCACTGATTCAGCTGGAAGGCTTCCGGTAGTGCCAGCACGTCGGCCCGCTCGGACAGCACGATCGGCACCGCGATGGCGATGCCCACCAGCGCCTCACCGGTGATCAGGCCGGCAGCGAACAGCACGCCGGGACGGTGGATGCGATCACGCCCTTCCTCGTCGTCGGCACGCAGCTTGTGGAAGCGTTCGACCAGGTGCGACAGCAAGCCGCCGAGGAAGATCGGCACCATCAACTCCAGCGGCAGGTAGATGCCGATCGCCGCGGCCAGCACCGGCACACGGAAACGTGCACCGCGCGACTTCAGCCATTCGTCCAGGGCGATGGTCGCCGCGCCTACACCCGCGCCGATGGCGATCATCGACCATGGCAACTCACCACCGAACAGGCCGCGCGCAACCGATGCCATCAGCGTGGCCTGCGGAGCGGCCAGCGAATTTGGATGCTCGACGGTGGCCGCGCCGATGCCGTAGGCCTGGGCCAGCAGATTCAGCACCGGTGCCATGATCAAGGCGCAGGAGAACGCGCCAATGGCCAGCATCAGTTGCTGCTTCCACGGCGTGGCGCCGACCAGGTAGCCGGCCTTGAGATCCTGCAGGTTGTCGCCGCCGACCGCTGCCGCGCAGCACACCACCGCGCCGATCATGATCGCGGCCACCGCGCCCAGCGGCGCGGCGCCGGCGCCAACCGGCACCAGCCCGCTCTTGCCCAGCAGCAGTACCAGCACCGCCGATGCGAACAGGATGGTGGAGATGGTGATGCCCGAAACAGGATTGTTGGACGAACCGATCAGGCCGGCCAGGTACCCGGAGACCGACACGAACAGGAAGCCGGCCACGATCATGATGAGGGTCATCGGAATCGACACGTGCCATTGCTGCACGATTTCCTGGTACAGCCCCAGCAGCGGCAGCGTGAACAGCACCAGCGCCACCAGCATCCATTTCATCGGCAGGTCGCGCTCGGTCTCGGCCAGCTGCACGCCATCGGTGCTCTTGCGCGCGGCGGCAAAGCCGCTCTTGATGCCGGACAGCAACGACTTGCGCAGCGAGAACAGCGTCCACACCCCGCCTATCAGCATCGCGCCCACGCCCAGGTAGCGGATCTTCGCGCCCCAGATGCCGTACGCGGCATCGGCCGCCGAAACGCCCGCCAGGCTCTGCGCCAACGCCGGGTCCGAGCCCATGAAGAATTGCTGGTACAGCGGGATCGCGATGTGCCAGGACAGTACCGCACCGGACAGCACCACGGTCCCGACGTTGAGGCCGACGATATAGCCGACCCCCAGCAACGCAGGCGACAGGTTGGTGCCGATGTAGCCGACCATCTTGCTGCTGCCGAGGTAGGCAGCCTGCGCCCAGGTATCGGGAATCAAGCGCAGGCCGCTGGCCGCCGCGAGCTTGACCAGCGCACCGATCGCAGCGGACAGCGCCAGGATCTTCAGCCCCGGGCCCGGGTTCTCGCCGGCCTTGAGCACTTCGGCGGCGGCCTTGCCCTCCGGAAACGGCAGCGGATCCTCGACGATCATCGAGCGCCGCAACGGCACTGAAAACAGCACACCCAGCAGCCCGCCCAGTCCGGCAATGCCCAGCACCCACCAATACTTGAAGTCCGGCCAATAGCCCATGATCACCAGCGCGGGGATGGTGAAGATCACCCCGGCCGCGATCGACGAGCCGGCCGATGCGCCGGTCTGGACGATGTTGTTTTCCAGGATCGAACCGCCGCCGAGCAGCCGCAGCACGCCCATCGACACCACCGCCGCCGGGATCGCGGTGGCAATGGTCAGACCGGCGAACAGGCCCAGGTAGGCATTGGCGGCCGACAGCACGACGGCCAGGACGATCGCCAGGACGACGGCACGGAAAGTGAGCTGGCGCGGCTCGGCGTTGCGCATGGGAGAGTTCCCCTGATGGGCGAAAAATTCGCCACACGCTAGTCCTTGCGCCCAAGCAAGTCCAGTTGCGCGGTGGCCGGCAGCCGCCATCGGACCGAGACGACCGGGCAATCCCTACTTAGATGGCACAGAGCAGACCTGGCCGAACCCTGGTGCGGCACTTGCTGCGGTGATCCCTGCGCAAATCCAATTGGTTACAATATAACAATAACGCCACCTCCCTCGAACTTGCCCTGATTATGTCCTCCGTGCCCCGCCCTCGCCTCACCTCGATCGACCAACTACGCGGCATGGTGATGCTGCTGATGCTGCTGGACCATGTGCGCGAAACCTTCTACCTGCACCAGCAAGTGGGCGATCCGATGAACGTGGCCGAGACGCCGCCCGTGTTGTTCGTGTGCCGTCTGCTGGCGCATCTGTGCGCGCCGGCATTCGTGTTCCTCACCGGTCTGTCGGCGTGGCTGTACGCCAGCGCGCAGCCACGCGGACGCGCAGCCGCCAGTGCCTTCCTGTTCAAGCGCGGCGCGTTCCTGATCGTGCTGGAACTGACCCTGGTCAATTTCGCCTGGACCTTCCAGTTGCCGCCACACACGCTCTACCTGCAAGTGATCTGGGCCATCGGCCTGAGCATGCTGGCGCTGTCGGCGTTGCTCTGGCTGCCGCGTGCGGCGCTGTTGCTGACCGGCGCCGTACTGGTGGCGGGGCACAACCTGCTCGACGGCCTGCGACTAGCCAGCGGCGAGCCTTGGCACGCGCTGTGGGCAGTACTGCACCAGCGCGACTGGATCGTACTCGGCGATGGGCTACGCCTGCGCACCACCTATCCGGTAGTGCCGTGGATCGGCGTGATCACGCTCGGCTACGCGATCGGTCCCTGGTACGGACGCGACACTCCCACCGACACGCGGCACGCCTGGCTGCTGCGTACCGGCCTGGCAGCACTGGCCGTGTTCGTGCTGCTGCGCGCGCTCAACGTCTATGGCGATACGCCCTGGCAATCGATGGACGATGCACTGCGCACCGCCATGAGCTTCTTCAACGTCACCAAGTACCCGCCGTCGCTGTTGTTCGTGCTGCTCACGCTCGGTACCGGCCTGCTGCTGTTGCGCCTGTACGAGCAACCTGCCTGGGCGCGCTGGCTGACGCCCCTGGCCGATATCGGCGCCGCGCCCATGTTCTTCTATCTGTTGCATCTCTACCTGCTCAAGGCGTTGTACCTGCTGGCGGTAGCGATCTTCGGCCACAACCAGGGTGACTACTACGGCTTCGGCAGCGTCTGGGCACTGTGGCTGGCCACCGCACTGCTGGCAGTGGCACTCTACCTACCCACCCGCGCCTTTGCCCGCCTCAAGGCGCGCCGTCGAGACCTGGCCTGGCTGCGCTATTTCTGACGCGCACCGGGACTTGCCCATCCAGGGCCGGCTCCCGGTTCGATCCGTTCGACCGGAACATGGCAGGGCTGCTGGCGACAGCCCATCCCCTCAGCGCGCCTGCGCACCGCCCAGCGCGCGCGCAAGAAACGCCAGCAACCGGGTGTAGTACTCGCGCTGATGCGCCTGGGTATAGAAACCGTGCCCCTCGGTGTCGTAGTACAGGGTTTCCACCGGCACGCCGGCCTTGCGTAATGCTTGTTCCATTCGTTTGCTGTGCTGGATCGGCGCACGCTGGTCCTCGCCGCCTGCGGCCAGGAACACCGGCACCGTGATCCGGTCGGCAAGGTTGACCGGAGACACCGCCGCCAGTTGCGCGGGATCGCCGATCCATTCCTTCAGATAGTTCTCGCCCGAACCGCGTTTCTGGATGTCGCCGGAGGTAAATATTATCGGCAGATCGTAGACGCCCACGTAGCCCGCCGCGCATCGATACAGCGAAGGCTCCCTGGCCGCGCCCATCAGCGCGGCGTAGCCGCCATAGCTGGCGCCGTAGATGCAGATCCGGGCCGGGTCGGCGTATCCCTGCTGGATCGCCCAGCGCGTCGCGTCAGTGACATCGTCCTGCATCGTGCCGCCCCATTGCCGCGCGCCGGCCCGGGTGAAGGCGCGACCGTAATTGCCCGAACCGCGGTAGTTGACCTGGAGCACGGCGTAGCCTGCCGCTGCCAGCATCTGCGCCTCGGTATCGAAGGAGCCGTCGTCGAAAACATCAAACGGTCCGCCGTGTGGCATCACCACCATCGGCAGGTGCTTGCCGCTGCCGGTCCTGGGCAAGGTCAGGAAGCCCTGCAGGTCCAGCCCATCGCGGGCCTTGAACGCAAACGCTTGCACCATTGCGGACTTGGCCGGATCGAACCAGCTGCGGCGGCTGATCAAGTGCCGGGCCTGCTTGGTGGCGGTATCGAAGGTGTAGAAATCGCCGGGATTACCCCCGGAATACGTCTGCACCAGCAGCAGCCGCCCATCCTTGGTGCTGGAGGTGACGTAGACCGCTTCGCCACCGAAGGCCGCTTCCAGGCTGTGGTACATCCGCGCCTGGGGCGACGCCTCATCGAAGAACAGCGACTTCGGCTTGCCTGCCATCACGATCGCGCCCACCGGGATCGAGGTCGCATCGCGATAGATGATCTTCAGCGGATCGGCCACACGATCGCGCAATACCTGCGTCTTCTGTCCGCTTTCAATCTTCCAGGCCACGATGGCGTCCGGTCCGGCGGCATTCCCGACCTGCAGGTAGGCGATGGCGTTGTCGGCCGAAAATCCCAGCGGCGTCTCGACATGTCCGCTGATGCGCTCGTCGTTCACCAGTTGCCATACCGAATCCCGGTCGGCACGGTAGTAGAGCTTGCGGATCCGATCCACGCCGTAGCCGTGCGCGAAACGCACCTCGTTGGCATTGTCGGTGGTGAACTCGGCGTTCTGCACCGGTGCCCTGGCCAATGGCACCCGGCGCCCGGTATAGACATCCATCTTCTCGGCGCTGGTATACGGCTCCTGCCGCGTGAACGGCCAGACGCTGACGATGACATTGCGATCGTCCTGGTCCAGGGCATCGGTAAGGAAGGCCGCAACCGCCTCCGCCTTCTTGGTCTGGATCCGGGTAGCCAGCCCGTTGCCGGCAACGCGCAATCCCACCAGCAGTTCGCCCTGGCCTCCATCGGCGTCGATCGCGTACAGCTCGCCCGTCGGCCGCGGCTCGTCGAGCTGCCCGCTTTTTTCCGATGCCGAGATCAGCAACCGTTGGTCGTTGACCCAATGGAACTGGCTGACATGCACATTCTTTCCGAGCGAAAACGCCCCGGCGACCTGGCCATTCTCGCGGCGGATGATCGCAAGCCCGGTGCGGTCCTCGAACGGAACCGTGGCCGCGTAATACTCGCCGGTGGGAGAAAGCTGGATCTCTCCAAACTTGTCCCTGCCGATATAGGCGTCCACGTCGACCTGCGCGCAGGCGGATCTTGCAAATGCCAGCAGCACAAGCGCGGCCAGCCCGTTCCATTTGCCCATTGTTCCTCCTTCCCGGTGGATGCATTCGCTGGACCAGCACGCCAGGCCCCTCCCCTGCGCTGCCGGAATTATTGCGCAAACCGACATTATCCACAGTCCCGTCGTCGCCGGAACCAGCGCTCCCGACTCAATGGAAGTCGCGCGACGGCAGTTGCAGTTCGCCGAGCAGGTCACTGAGATCGTGCAGATCGCCAGCGATCAGGTGCTCGACCCCATCCACCCGCTCCCAGCGTCCACGCACGGCCAGCAGCCGCGATTCCAGCAGCGCGCGGCGGCGGCGCATCGCCAGATGCGACCAGACGATCACGTTGATCATGCCGTGCTCGTCTTCCAGGGTGACGAAGATCGTGCCCTTGGCCGTGGCTGGCCGCTGCCGCTGCGTGACCAACCCGGCCACATGCACGCCACTGCCATGCCTGCGCGCCTGCAACTCGCGCAGGCCGAGGATCCGCCGCTGGGTCATCTGCGGGCGCAGCAGCGCCATCGGATGCGCCTGCAGGGTCAGCCCGACGCTGCGATAGTCGGCCAGGATCTCCTCGCCCACGCGCGGCGCCGGCAATGCCACCGCAGGCTCCTGCGGGCTGCCCGGCAACAGCGGCCGGCGGCGCTCGACGCCTGCCACCGCCCAGCGCGCGGCATTGCGGTTTCCTACCAGCGCCTGCAACGCTCCCGCCTCGGCCAGTGCCGCGCGCGCCTTGTCGTCCAGATTGGCGCGCAAGCACAGGTCGGCGACATCGGCGAATGGCCGCTGCGCACGCGTGTCCAGCAGCCGCAGCGCTGCCGTTTGCGACAAGCCGCTTATCAGCCGCAGGCCCAGCCGGATGCCCGGCTGCTCGCCCGGATCGTCCTCGCTGCGCCATCGGCGCCCGCCCACCAGCGTGCTGTCCCAGTCGCTGTGCAGCACATCCACCGGCAGCACCTCCACCGCTACACGCGCATCGCGACCACGGCGCGCGTCCTGCACGATCTGGCTGGGCGAATAGAACCCCATCGGCTGCGCATTGAGCAAGCCGCAGGCGAATGCCGCCGGCTCGTGCCGCTTGAGCCAGCAACTTGCGTAGACCAGTTTGGCGAAGGACGCAGCGTGGCTCTGCGGAAAGCCGTAGGAACCGAAGCCCTTGATCTGCTCGAAGATCTGGTCGATGAACTCGGAGGAATAGTTCTTTTTTTCCATCAGTGCGCGGATCTTGGCCCGATGCGGTTCCATGTCTCCGCCCTGGCGCCAGGCCGCCATCGACCGCCGCAATTGGTCGGCCTCGCTGTCGGTATACCCGGCGTGGATCACCAGTTCCATCACCTGCTCCTGGAACAGCGGAATGCCGAGCGTGCGCCCGAGGATCTGCTCCACGCCGGCGGAGGGATAGGTCACCGCCTCCTTGCCCTGCCGTCGCCGCAGGTAGGGATGCACCATGTCGCCCTGGATCGGGCCCGGGCGCACGATCGCCACTTCCACCACCAGGTCGTAGAACTCCTTGGGTTTGAGCCGCGGCAGCATCGCCATCTGCGCACGCGATTCGATCTGGAACACACCGACCGTATCGGCCCGCTGGATCATTTCGTAGGTAGGCTTGTCTTCGGCCGGGATCGTGGCGATCTCGTAATCGCGCCCGCGCTGGCCGCGCACCAGGTCCAGTGTCTTGCGGATGCAGGTCAACATGCCCAACGCCAGGCAGTCGACCTTGAGCAGCTTCATCGTCTCCAGGTCGTCCTTGTCCCACTGGATGATGGTGCGATCGGCCATCGCCGCATTTTCCACCGGCACCACCGTGGACAGCGGCGCATCGCAGATGACGAAGCCGCCCACGTGCTGGGACAGGTGGCGCGGGTGGTCGCACAGCATCTCGGTGATACCCAGCACCTTGGCGATCAGCGGATTGGCGGTATCGAACCCGGCTTCCTCCAGGCGTTGCTGCATCGGTGTATCGCCATTGCCCCAGCCATAGCAATTGGCCAGCAACGCGATCTGGTCCGGCGGCAGGCCGAAGGCCTTGGCGACATCGCGCACCGCGCTCTTGCCGCGATAGCAGATTACCGTCGCCGCCAGCGCCGCGCGTTCGCGGCCGTACTTGTTGTAGACGTATTGCAGCACTTCCTCGCGGCGTTCGTGCTCGAAATCAACATCGATATCCGGCGGTTCATCACGGTCGCGAGAAAGGAAGCGCGCCATCAGCAAGCGGGTCTCGTCCGGATTCACGGCGGTAATGCCCAGCGCGAAACACACCGCCGAATTGGCCGACGAGCCGCGTCCCTGGCACAGGATTCCACGGCTGCGCGCAAAGCGCACGATATCCTCGACGGTCAGGAAGAACGCCTCGTAGCGTTTGTCCGCGATCAACGCCAGTTCGCTGTCGATCGTATGGGCCACCTGCACCGGCACGCCCCCCGGCCAGCGCCGCCGCATGCCGGCTTCGGTCAACACGCGCAGATAGCTGGTCGGCGTATGCCCTTCCGGCACCAGCTCCACCGGATACTCGTACTTCAGGTCGTTGGCCAGGTCGAACACACAGCGCCGCGCCAGCTCCACCGAGGCCTGCAACAACGCGGCGGGATAGATATTGCCCAGCGCCAGGCGCGTGCGCAGGTGGCGCTCGCCATTGCGGAACAGATGCGCGCCACACTCGGCCAGAGGCAGGTTGTGACGGATCGCGGCCAGGGTGTCCTGCATGATCCGCTCGCGCCGCTGTGCCATGTGCACGTCACCGCAGGCCAGCGCCGGCAGGCCGAGCTGCTGCGCCACCGCCAGCAGCGCCTGCAAGCGTGCGGCATCGTCCTGCTCGCGATGCAGTTCCACCGCCACGAACGCACGCTCGCCGAACACCTGCCGCAGCCACTGGCCTTGATCGAAGTCCGGCTCGGCTCCCGGCAACCACAGTGCAAACAGGCCCGACTCGATGCCGCGCAGTTGCGCTTCGATCTCGGCACGGCCCAGCCGGTAGCTACCCTTGCTCGCCGCGCGACGTGCACGGGTGATCAGGCTGCACAACTGGGTATAGCCGGCAGCGGTTTCCACAAGCAGTACCAGCCGGGTTCCATCGAGCAGGCAGAACTCGCTGCCCACGATGAGCCTCACCCCGGTGGCGCGCGCGGCCTCCAGTGCGCGCACGATTCCGGCCAGCGAGCATTCGTCGGTGATGGCCAGCGCCTCGTAGCCGCATTGCTTTGCCCGGGTGAACAGGGCTTCGGCACTGGAAGCGCCACGCAGGAACGAGAAATCCGACAGGCAATGCAGCTCGGCATAGGCTGGCAGCGTGCCGCCGCGTTCGGGCAGTACATCGTCGTTGGCGGCGCCGCGCAGTCGTGCAGCCACGCTCCACGCACGCGGCACGCGGCCACCGGGGGTGTCGCGGTCCACCCCATCGACGCCCTCACCCCTGCTCATGCAAACCAGCCATGCAGCATCCAGCCCTCGCGCAAACCCGGCGGCACGAATGCCCAGGCGCGCTGGCCGCGCGAGGTTTCCACCACGTAGTAGTCGCGGCGCGCGGCATCGTCATCCCACCAACCGCTCTCCAGCCGCTCGGGCCCGGAAACGATGCGCAGATGCCGATCGTGCAGCGGCACCGGTTGCGGCAGCAGCCAGCTTGGCCGTGGCGGACGCGCGGGCGCCTGCGCACTGTGCACGGCATCGCCGGCAACACGACGCCAGGCGCGTTCCGGGCGGGGATCGTCGGCCGGCACTACTCGATACACCGCTTCGTCACCCAACCGCGCGCGCAGGCGTTCGCGCAACTGCGGCCACTCCACCGTCTGCTGCGCACGCTGCTCGAACAGGTCGCGCATGGCCGGCACGAACGGGGGCAGCTGGCGCGCCAGCAACCGCAGCGCGACCACCGGCGCGGCGATCGCCACGCGCTCGAGCCGGTTGCGCGACAGTTCGAACAACATCGCCGACGAACGCTCCGGCGCCAGCAATCCCACCTCGACATCGGTCGCGCCCTGCTCGTGCTCCAGTCGCAACACGAAGCGCTGCACGCCACCGTCGCGGATCGACAGGTAGGTGCACAGGTCGCCGATCAACCGGCGCAATGGGAACAGCAACGCGGTGTGGGTTTCGACCTCGTAGCCCATTTCCAGGCGCGCATCGAAGTGGTCCGGCGGCAGGTAGCACTCCAGCGGATCCTCGGTATCGCCATAGAGCCTATCGACATGGTCCAGCAGTCCTGCGCCAAAACGCCGCTGCACGCCCGCACGCGGCAACCCGCGCAACTCTGCCAGGCTGCGCACGCCCATGTGCTGCAAGCGCTCGCCGGCATCGTCCGGCAGGGCGGCACGGCGGATCGGCACATTGTCCAGCAACGCATGCAGTGCGGCCGGCTGCGTCACCGCCAGTCCATCGCGCAGTCCGGCCAGTACGCGCGCCCCGCGCGGGGTCGGTGCCAGCGCAATGCGATGCTGGAAACCCAGCGCCTGCAACTCCTCGCGCAAGCGTTCCTCGAAGCGCGGCCATGGTCCGAACAGCTGGAAGCTGGCACGCGCTTCCAGCACGATCGCGCGCGGCCACTGCTGGCTCACCAGCGAGCTGTGCCGATAGGCCCAGGCCGCCAGGAACCGTTGCCAACGCGCCTCCGCCTGCGCGTCGTAAGCGACGGTGCGGACATCGGACAGCAGCGCATGCGCGGCCGACAAGCGCATGCCCGGCTTCAGGCCCGCCTGTGCCGCCGCGACATTGACCGCGTGCAGGCGACGCAACTGCGCCGGTCCTTCAACCAGTGCCAATGGCGACAGCGGGTCGGGCAGCCGGCGCACGACTGCGTCCAGCGCCAGTTGCGGAAGCAATATGCAGGCCCAGAGCATGCGCGGCTCAGAATGCCAGTTGCAGCGGGTGCGCAGGCACCTGCCCGCCACGGCATTTGCGCACCTGCCAGGCATCG
The DNA here is from genome assembly GCA_015655035.1 of Lysobacterales bacterium. GTDB lineage: Bacteria > Pseudomonadota > Gammaproteobacteria > Xanthomonadales > Xanthomonadaceae > JAATFS01. Next base: position 10,755 of record JAATFS010000486.1, read on the forward strand.
CGCTCGGGCAGGTATTCCAGACGCAGCGCCGCAGGCGAAGCATTCAGCGCATGGCGCCGGTCGCGCAGCGCGAAAGCACAGCAATCGCCGCTGTCGGCAGCCACCTGCAAGCGTCGCAATACCCGCGCATCGCCGGTCTTCGGCCAGCCCAGCACGGCGGCGCAGGCACCACTGCGCAGGCATTGCTCGAACGCCCACAGCGCTTGCTGCGGATCGGCATCGACCACCTCCAGCGCATCCAGCAGCACGCCACCGCGCTGCCACGCTGGCGCATAGGGAATGTAGGGCGGCGCCACCAGCACCACCCGCCCACCCGCAGCAGTCATCCGCGCCAGCGTGGGCAACAGCAACGCGATCTCACCGATACCGTCCGCCGGCAGCAGCAGCTCGGTCAGCGCCCGGCGCGGCCATCCGCCGCTGGGCAATACCGCATCGAGCGCCGCATGACCGGTCGATTCGCCCCCGCGCACGCTGGCCACGCCCTGCCCGGCGCGCCATACCGTGCGCGCGGCCAGCAACTCGTCCAATGCCAATGCCGCATTACCGGCGAGCAAGGGCACGAGGGAAACCGGCACGCTCATCGCTCAGCCCTGCCGCACCAGGCCGCAGTACAGGCCTTCGATGGCGAAGTCGGCATCGGCCGGCACCACGATCGGCGCATGCGCCCGATTGCGCGGCAGCAAACGGATGCGCTCGGGGCCACGCTCAAGCCGCTTGATCGTGATTTCGCCGTCCACCCGTGCCACCACGATCTGTCCATCACGCGCCTCCGCGCTGCGATGCACGCCCACCAGATCGCCGTCGAGGATGCCGTCATCGATCATCGAATCGCCTTGCACCTGCAACAGGTAGTCCGGACGCAGCGAAAACAGCCCGCGATCCAGCCACAGCTGCCGCTCCAGGCCGATGTCCGCCCCGATCGGCAGGCCCGCCGCCACCCGTCCGAGCACCGGCAGCGACAGCAAGGCCTCGCGCCCGGCGCCACCCGGCACCCGGATGCCCCGCTTCTGGCGCGGGCGCAGTTCGATCAGCCCGGCCTCGGCCAGCGCCTGCACATGCTTGTGCGCGGCATTGCGCGAGGCAAAACCGAACTCGGCGGCGATTTCGGCCAGGCTGGGCGAGTGTCCGGCCTGTATCTGCTCGCGCAGGAAGGCAAGGATGGCGGCTCGTTGGGGAGTCAGTGTGTCCATAGGTGGACATATGTACACCATTGGCGTCGCATGCGGCGAGATACGCCCATGGCTCAACCCCATCCGCCATGACAATCAGGGCCGGGTCATGAAACTGAAGATCACCGCCATCGCCGACTCTGCTGGCGTCATCGTGGCCAAGGCATTGCTGGCTCGCCTGCGCCTGGGTAAGGGCAATGAGCTGCATACGCTGGAAACGCCGGACGGCATCAAACTGACCGTATCGCCCCGGAACCTGGCCAGCCAGATGGAAGTGGCCGAGCGGGTGATGCGGGATCACCGCGCCCTGCTACACAAGCTTGTGCAGTAGGTCGGCCCCGATCGTATGGATCAACTGCCCTTTGGTCCTAGCCATTCACCCCCGCCAGCTTGCCGAACATGGCGAAGGATCGCGCACCGCTCACGGCACCGAGCGATGCCGCGTGGCCTGCCTCGACACCGCCACATCCTCCGCCGGCGCAGGTTCCCAGCCAAATACGCTGCGCCCGCCGTAGCGATGCGACTGGCGACGTTCTTCGTGCAGATAGGCTTGCAGCGAAGGACCGCTGGCTTGCGCTTCCAACCGCCGCGCCTGCGCGTCGAGCCGGCGGATCGCCTCCAGCTTTTCCTCGTTGCCGAGCGCGGCCTGCCGCATCGCAGTCTTGAGCACGCCGATGGTCTGGTCCAGCACATGGGTCGGTACCGGAAATGGATGCCCATCCTTGCCGCCGTGTGCGAGCGAAAAACGCGCCGGATCGCTGAAACGGCACGGGGCGCCGTGCAACACCTCGGCCACCATCGCCAGCGAACGCACGGTACGCGCGCCCACGCCAGGAATTTGCAGCAGCTCGGTGAAGTCTTTCGGCCCCTGCTCCACGGCCGCAGCCAGGCTGCCGTGCAAGCGGCGCAGCACGATGTCCTGGGCACGCACATCGTGATGGTCGGGTAGCGACAGGTGCGGTTGCAGCCCCGGATGCCAGACATGTGGATCGGCCGGCGCAGCGGCGAACAGATCGCCGGTGGTCGGCAACGATGCCTCGGCACGTGCCCGTGCGGCCCGCTGGGTCGCTGAGGCCGACGGCACCGCCAATCGCCCGTATTCGCGCGTGATCTCCTGGGGACTCAATGCCTGCAACAGCTCCACCTGGGCAAGACGCGAGGCACCGGCACGATGATCTGCCAGATTGACGATATTGCCCTGCTGCGGGCCATCGATCGCCGCGTGTGGGGCGTCGACGAAATCCTTCAGCCCCTCCGACAACCAGTGATAGCGCCGCGCCTGCTTGCGCTCGCCATTCATGCCCTGCTGTACCACCACCCACTGCCCCTCGTCGCTGACGATGAAGCCATGCAGATACAGATCGAATCCGTCCTGCACCGCTGCACTGTCCACCTTGGCCACCAACCGGCTGGCCCGCGCCAATGCCACGCCGTCCACCCCGGTGGCATCGGCTACCGCCATCAATTCGTCTGGCGTGGCGCGCGAATGCCGGCCGCGACCGCCGCATACGTGGATGCCCAACTCACCCGACAACGGCGTCAGCCCCCGCTTGAGTGCGCCGATCACGCTGGTGGTGATGCCGGAGGAATGCCAGTCCATGCCCATCACCGCGCCGAAGGACTGGAACCAGAATGGATGCGCCAACCGCCGCAACAATTCCTCGCGACCGTAGCTGTGCACGATGGCCTGGCAGATCACCGCACCCAGCCGGGTCATGCGCTGCCCCAGCCACGCTGGTACGCGGCCACCATGCAGGGGGAGGTCGGCGCTGCCGCTACGTCGGGTCATTGACAGAAGGATTCATGGAACCAGTGTGCATTTTGCCGCAACCCGATCTCACCACCTGCGCGAGCTGCGCCCGCCACGTGCATCCTGCCGGTTGCGCCATTATCCCAGCACCTCTGCCAGAAACGGCGCGGTGCGGCTGCGCGATTGCCTGGCGACATCGCCCGGGCGACCGGCGGCGACCACCCGGCCCCCTTCGTCGCCCGCGCCCGGCCCCATGTCGATCAACCAATCGCTGGCCGCCGCCACGCGCATGTCGTGTTCGACCAGCACCACGGTATTGCCCGCCTCCACCAGCCCCTGCAATTGCCGCATCAGCGTATCCACGTCGGACGGATGCAATCCGGTCGTGGGTTCGTCCAGCACGTAGACGGTGTCGCGGCGCTGCGCACGTTGCAGCTCGGTTGCCAGCTTGATCCGCTGCGCCTCGCCCCCGGACAGCTCGGTGGCCGGCTGGCCCAGCCGCAGATAGCCCAGGCCCACTTCGCGCAGCACCTGCAACGGGCGCGCCACTGCGGCTTCTCCGGCAAAGAAGTCGGCGGCGGCATCCACCGTCATCTCCAGCACCTGCGCGATGCTGAGGCCGCGTAGCTGGATCTCCAGGGTCTTGGCGTTGTAGCGCGCGCCACGGCAGGTGGGGCACGGCGCATACACGCTGGGCATGAACAACAGTTCCACATAGACCGAGCCCTCGCCCTCGCAGGTCTCGCAACGGCCCTTGGCCACGTTGAACGAAAAGCGCCCGGGGTCGTAGCCCCGCCGCCGCGCCGTCGGCGTGGCGGCGAACAACTTGCGGACCGGATCGAACAGGCCGGTATACGTCGCCAGATTTGAACGGGGCGTACGTCCGATCGGCTTCTGGTCCACCCGCACCAGGCGCCGTACCTGTTCCAGCCCTTGCACGATGGCGCCGCCGACCGGTACCACGGCCCCCCGCTCAAGTGGATCGAGCTCTTCTTCCACGTCCTCGCGTGCCTGGCCCAGATGTTCACCCAGCAATTCCACCAGCGCCTGGCTCACCAGCGACGACTTGCCAGAACCGGACACGCCGGTAACGGTGGTGAACACTCCCAGCGGGATATCCACGTCCAGCTCGCGCACGTTGTTGCGGGTGATGCCGCGCAAGCACAACCAGCC
>JAATFS010000237.1 GCA_015655035.1 Lysobacterales bacterium
ACTACATCGGCAAGACGCCCAATTACCTGTCCTACTCGGGCAATGGCTATGACTACGTGCACCCTGCTTCAGGCTACAAGGCGGCCAAGTGGGGGTCTTACACCACCTACAACCTGAGCGTGAACTATCGTGCGATGGAAGATCTGACGCTGTCGCTGATGGTCAACAACGTGTTCAACAAGATGCCCGACGATCAAGCACACAGCTACCTGGGCACCAGCGGCACGCCTTACAACAATTATCTTTACAACCCATATGGCCGCGCCATCTACCTCCAGGCCCGCTACGAGTTCGGCAAGTAACACCTGAGCAGCAAGCACGTTCGAAAATAAAAGATCCCGCCGCCGGCGGGATCTTTTTTGCAATCACTGGACGGGAACGTCTTTCGACCACGCCGCCCGCCCCCCCATACGCACCTCTGCCCCATGACCTTTGACCCCTACTTATCACCGGGTCGAGAGGTACAGTGGCGCCACGGCCCCTCTACCAGGGCCTCCTTATGACCGCTGCTCCCGGAGCCCATTCGTGACCTTCCGCAAACCTCATTTCCTGACACTTTCGCTAGCCGTAGCTGCCGCATTGAGCGCCTGCAAAAAGCCCGACGAAGCACCTGCCTCTGCATCGAGCAATGCCGCTGCCGATGCCGCCGCGCCCAAGGCGCTGACGCTGGACGAATCCAAGCTGCCGCCGGTCAACCGCTTTGCCTCGGGCGACATCGATCCGAACGGCAACGCCTGTACCGATCTCAACACCTACGCCAATGCCAAGTTCCTGGCCGCCAATCCAGTGCCGGCCGACCGCACCAGCTGGGGCGCGTTCGAGATGCTGGACGAGCGTTCCAATGCGGTGCAGCACCAGTTGGTGGAACAGGCTGCCGCCGACGCCCAGGCGTCCGGCGTGGAGAAGATCGTCGGCGACCTGTGGGCGACCGGCATGGATGAGGCCAAGATCAATGCGCAAGGCCTGGAGCCACTGAAGCCGGAGCTGGCGGCGATCGATGCCATCGGTGATCAGGCCAAGCTGGTCGACTATCTGCGCAGCAGCGCCGCCAAGGGCCAGAACCAGCTGTTCAGCTTTGGCGCCGAAGCCGACTTCAAGAAGTCCAGCGTCAACATGGCCTATGCCGCCCAGGGTGGCCTGGGCCTGCCGGATCCGGAGTACTACACCAGCGCCGACAACAAACCAAAGCTGGAGGCCTACCAGGCGCACATCAGCAAGGTGCTGGAGCTGTCCGGGGTGCCCACGGCCGACGCCGCCGCCCAGGCCAGGCAGGTGGTCGCATTCGAAACGCGCTTGGCCAAGGTATCCAAGACCAGCACCGAGCTGTCTCGTGACGCTTCGCTGTTCTATAACCCGGTAACCCCGGCGGCGGCCGACAAGCTGACGCCGAACTGGTCGTGGACCGAATTCTTCAAGTCCCAGGGCGTGGCCGTGCCGGACAGCTTCTCGCTGGCGATCCCGGCGTTCCACCAGGAAGTGAGCAAGATGATTGCCGATACCGATCCGGCGATCTGGCGCGCGTATCTGCGCTTCCACGCCGTGGACAGCGCATCCGCCTACCTGAGCCAGCCGTTCGTCGACGAAAACTTCGCCTTCTACAACAAGGAGCTGCGCGGCCAGAAGGAAATCAAGCCGCGCTGGAAGCGGGTGCTGTCCACGGTCAACAGCGAGGCCGGCGAAGCGCTGGGACAGTTGTACGTCAAGGTCGCCTTCACCGCCGATGCCAAGGCAAAGATGGAAACCCTGGTCGACAATCTGCGCAATGCGCTGAAGGTGCGGATCGAGAAGCTGGACTGGATGAGCCCGGACACCAAGGCCAAGGCCATTGCGAAATGGGAAAGTTTCACTCCGAAGATCGGTTATCCGGACAAGTGGCGCGAGTGGAATGGCCTGTCGACCGGCCGCGACAGCTATCTGGGCAACGTGCTGGCCGCGCAACAATTCAACTACAAGTGGAACCTGTCCAAGATCGGCAAGCCGGTGGACAAGACCGAATGGGGCATGAGCCCGCAGACGGTCAATGCCTATTACAACCCGTTGCAGAACGAGATCGTGTTCCCGGCCGCCATCCTGCAACCGCCGTTCTTCGATCCTAACGCGCCGGAGGAAGTGAACTACGGCGGCATCGGCGCGGTGATCGGGCACGAGATGACGCATGGCTACGACGACCAGGGCAGCCGCTTCGGTGCCGATGGTAATTTCATCCCCGATCCGGGTTGGTGGACGCAGAAAGACCTCGACGCGTTCAAGGGCCGCACCGGCAAGCTGGTCGCGCAGTTCGACGGCTATCGCACCCCGGCTGGTGGCAAGGTCAAGGGCGACCTGACCCTGGGCGAGAACATCGCCGACCTGGGCGGCCTCAACACCGCCTACGACGCGATGAAGACTGCCACTGCCGGCAAGGACGATCCGAAGACCGACGGCATCACCCGCGATCAGCGTTTCTTCCTGAACTGGGCTACGGTGTGGCGTCGAAATTTTGCCCCGGAGGAGTTGGTCGTACGCTTGAAAACCGATCCGCATGCGCCGGCCAATTTCCGCGCCATCGGAGCGCCGTCGAACATGCCGGCCTTCGCCGCCGCGTTCTCGTGCAAGCCTGGCGATGCGATGGTGCGGCAGGGCGATCGGCAGGTCGTGATCTGGTAATCGGATGAAGCCTGAAGGCCAGAGGCAGGGAAAGCGCAGCCCGCTGTTTTCCCGCCTCTGGCCACCGGTTTGCAGCCTCGCCGACTGGTAAACTCCGCCGACTTCAACCTTGGCCGGATTCATCGATGCCCACCTTTCGCCCACTTGCCCTCGCCCTTGGCTTCAGCCTGGCCGCAATGCTGTCCGCTGCCAATGCAGACGCCGCCCGCAAGAAGGCCCCCAAAGCGCCGGCGGTTCCGCCGGCCTGCGCCGATTTCTACGACTACACCAACGCCGCGTGGCTGAAGGCCAATCCGGTCCCGCAGTCCGGCGCGACCACCGCACTGAGCCAGCTGTCCGATCGCGCACTGCAACAGCAGCGTGACCTGCTGGATGCGGCAATGCAGGCGCCGCAAGGCAACGTGCAGAAACTGCTCGGCGATTTCTGGGCCAGCGGCCTGGACGAGGCGTCGGTAGAAAAGGACGGCTCCAACCCGATTGCCCCCCTGCTGTCGCGCATCGACGCGATCAAGAAGGCCAAGGAAGTCCCGGCCTCGATTGCCGCGTTGCACCAGGTCGGCATCCCGGTCGCCTTCAACTTCGGCCCGGACGTGGACCTGAAAGCCCTCGACCGCCACATCGGCTACTTCACGCAAGGCGGCATGGGCCTGCCCGATCCGGCCTTCTACACCCGCACCGACGCCGACACCGTGGCGCTGATGGGCCGCTACCGCAATTACGTCAAGCAGATCCTGGCATTGACCGGCACCGCAGCCGACAAGCTCGACGCCGATTCGCAGTCGGTGATCCAGATCGAGACCACGCTGGCGCGCAGTGCCAAGCCGGCGAACGGCCTCAGCAACCCGTTGAACAACTACGCGCCCATTGCCACCAAGGAGCTCGCCAAGCAGTTCAAGAATCTGCAACTGGGTGACTTCCTCAAGGCCCAGGGCGTCCAGGACGACCTGGTGTCGATGGCCGACCCGGCGCTGTTCCAGCAGCTCAACGTCATGATTTCCAGCTTCAGGCCCGAGCAATGGAAGGCCTACCTGCGCTGGCGTGTGGGCGACGCGGTGGCACCCTACCTTTCCAAGAGTTTCCGCGAGGCCGAGTCGCAGTTCCGTGGCCGCGTGCTGCGCGGCGAGACCCTGCCGCCGCCGCGCTGGCAGCAGGTGCTGGATGCGATCAACATCGCCGCCGGCCCGATGCTGGGCCGCGAATACGTGGCCCGCTATCTCAGTAGCGATACCCGCCGCCAGGCCGAGCTGATCGCCGGCCAGATCCGCCAGGCCCAGATCGATGCCATCGGCCGCACCGGCTGGGGCAACGAACAGGTCGTCGCCGAGGCCAAGGCCAAGCTCGAAGCGCTGAAGATCGAAATCGGCGCGCCACGTCGCGACCTCGACTATTCGGTACAGCCGATGGGTCGCGGCAGCTTTGGCGGCAACATGCTGATCGCTTCCACCTGGCGTCATCGCGAGGAAATGAAGCGCATCGGCAAGGGCAACGCCGACCGCCGCTGGGACGTGCTGCCGCAGCAGCCGGCGCTGGCCTACGACATCGCTCAGAACCGGTTGATCGTCACCGCAGCGGTGCTGCAAGCGCCGATCCTGACTGCCGGCGCCGATCCTGCCGCCCAGTACGGTGCCTACGGTGCACTGGTTGCGCATGAGCTGACCCGCGCCATCGATGACAAGGGTTCACTGGTCGATGCCAAGGGCGAGCTGCGTAATTGGTGGACGCCGGCCGAGAAGACCCGCTGGAGCGAACTGACGGGCAAGATCTCGGCCCAGTACAGCGCCTACTCGTATCCGGGCGTGCCCAATGCCAAGGTCAACGGCCAGCTCACCGCTGAAGAGAATCTCGCCGATCTGGCCGGTGTCGAGCTGGCGTGGCAGGCCTTCAACAGCGCGCAGCCGGCCGCTACCGAGGGCAGCAAGCAGGCCTTCTTCACCGCCTGGGCCAGCCTGTGGGCACAGCAGGTGTCACCCAACGAAGCCGTGCAGCGCGTCGCCTCCTCGGTGCGTGCACCCGGCACGTGGCGCAGCAACGGTCCGCTGTCGAACCTGCCGGAATTTGGTGCCGCCTTCAGCTGCAAGCCGGGCCAGCCGATGCAGCGCGTGGATGCAGAGCAGATCAAGCTGTGGCGTTGATAGGCTGATCGGCACGCTGTAACAACAAGAGCGCGGCAGTGATGCCGCGCTCTTGCTTTATCCACTGCTCCTTATCCGCCTTTCGCGGACCTTCTCCCGCAGATGGGAGAAGGTGCATCGCGGGCGCGCCGCCTCAGCGCACGATGCGCACATGCGGTGGCTTGCGCTTGCCGCCACCGCGGCCGCCAAACGGCGGCTGCCCGCGCCAGTAGCGAATCAGCAGCCAGCCGAACAGCATGCCGCCCAGGTGCGCAAAATGCGCCACGCCCGGTTGCCATCCGGTGAACCCCATCAGCAACTCGATCGCACCGAACACGATCACGAACGTCCGTGCCTTCATCGGGATCGGCGGGAACAGCAGCATCACCTGTTGGTTCGGGAACAGCATGCCGTAGGCCAGCAGCAACCCGAATACGCCGCCGGATGCGCCCAGTACCGGCACGCTGCTGCCGATCAGCCAGCCCACCAGCACCTGGAACAGGCCCGCGCCGACTACGCACACCAGATAATAAGTGAGAAAGCGCTTTTCGCCCCAGGTCTGCTCAAGCGCCGCGCCAAACATGAACAGCGCCAGCATATTGAAGAACAGATGCGAGAAGCTGCCATGCAGGAATCCGTAGGTGAGCAGCTGCCAGATCTGGAAGCTCTGCGTCGGCGAGAACGGGTCGAATCCCTCTTCGCCCACGGGCCACAACATCAGCGGCGCCAGCGTCGTATCGCCCAGCATCCATTGCAGCAGGAACATGACGACATTGGCGATCAGCAGTGCTTGAGTGACGGTCGGCAATCGGGGAAACATGGTCGCATCCAGGGGAACTGCCTCACATCATAACGGTAGCCGCTACGCTGGCCCCCACAAGGCTGCATCCAGATCCCCGCCAGGCTTGTTGCGCTTCACCCTGCCCCGCTCCACGCGCACGCCCTCCGCGCGCAGGCGCCGGCTTTGCTCGTGGAAACCACGCGAGCCTTCCGGCAGGGCAATGCGGCCATCGGCACGCAGTACGCGGTGCCAGGGCAGCTCGGGATCCTCATTGCCGGCCAGGATGCGTGCGACCAATCGTGCGCGTCCTGGCAAGCCCGCACGCACGGCAACCTCGCCATACCCGGCGACCTCCCCGTACGGGATGGCGCGGATCGCCTTCAGGATGCGCTGTCTGGCTTGCTCTGGCGACGGCGGCGCCCGCGCAGCGACTTCATCGGTCATGGGGGTACTGCGCATGGGCCAGCTCAAGATTGCGGTCATCCCATCAGACCTCGCCTCGCCGGGGCTGGCAACCTGCTTCGCATCGATGCCTGGGGTACACCTGCTAGGGCCCGGCGCCCAACTCACCCCATCAGCACCACTTCCTCGGCAGAAGTGGGATGGATCGCGACGGTGTCATCGAGCTGATGCTTGGTCACTCCCAGCTTCAGCGCCACCGCAAAACCTTGCAGTATTTCGTCGGCGCTTTCACCGAGCAGATGAATACCGACAACCCTCTCTTCGTCGCCCACGCATACCAGCTTGAACAAGCTGCGCTGCGGCGAATCGGCCAACGCGTGCAGCATTGGCCGGAAGCTGCTGCGGTACACCCGTACCGCATCGCCGTACTGCGCGCGTGCGGCTTGCTCGCTCAAACCGACCTGGCCCAACGGCGGATGCGAAAACACCACGCTCGGGATGTTGTCGTAGTCCAGCCGCGCTTCGGGCTGCTGGCCGAACAGCCGATCCATCAGCTTGCGCGCCGCCGCGATCGCTACCGGTGTCAGCCCGACCTTGCCGGCCACGTCACCGACCGCATGGATATTGTCCACGCTGCTGGTCTGCCAGGCATCGACCACGACTTCGCCCTTCTCGCCCAATGCCACCCCTAGCGCTTCCACTCCCAGGCCTGCGGTATTGGCACGACGCCCGACGGCAAAGAACACCTGGTCGAATGCATCCAACGCGTGCTCGGTCGTGGTCTGCACCTGCACCCGGCCGTCGTCCTCGCGCAGCAGGCCGCGCGTGCGGCAATTGAAGTGGATGCGGACGCCCTGCTGGCGGAGATTTTCGGCCAGTTGCACGGTCAGCTCTGCATCGAAGCGCTCCAGCAAGCGCCCGCCCTGAACAAACATTTCCACCCGGCTGCCCAGCGCCTGCAACAGGCTTGCCAGCTCGACCGCGATGTAGCCGCCCCCGACCACT
>JAATFS010000053.1 GCA_015655035.1 Lysobacterales bacterium
GCCAATACCGCAAACCGTTACCGGGTGCCGGCCTGGATTTCTACGATGCGCGTGCCGCAGTCGATGCGATCCGTCCCGGCACTTACGCGACGCTGCCATACACCTCGCGCGTGCATGCCGAAAACCTGGTGCGCCGTTGCGACCCAGGGTTGCTGGTGGATGCATTGATGCAGCTGATAGAACGTCGCCGCGACCTGGATTTTCCGTGGTTTCCGGCGCGTGTGGTGTGCCACGACATCCTTGGCCAGACCGCGTTGGTAGACCTGGCCGGCCTGCGCGATGCGATCGCGGAAAAAGGCGGCGACCCGGCGCAGGTCAATCCGGTGGTGCCGACGCAGCTGATCGTCGATCACTCGCTGGCAGTGGAATACGCGGGTTTCGACAAGGCCGCATTCGCGAAGAATCGCGCGGTGGAGGATCGCCGCAACGAGGATCGCTTCCACTTCATCAACTGGACCAAGCACGCATTCAAGAACGTGGACGTGATCCCGCCGGGCAACGGCATCATGCATCAGATCAACCTGGAGCGGATGTCGCCGGTGGTGCATGCACGCGAGGGCGTTGCATTCCCTGACACGTTGGTGGGTACCGACAGCCACACGCCGCATGTCGATGCGCTGGGCGTGATCGCCATCGGCGTTGGTGGGCTGGAGGCGGAGAGCGTGATGCTCGGCCGTGCTTCGTGGATGCGGCTGCCGGATATCGTCGGCGTCGAACTCACCGGCAGGCCGCAGCCGGATATCACCGCGACCGATGTGGTGCTGGCGTTGACCGAGTTCCTGCGCGCGCAGAAGGTAGTGGGCGCTTACCTGGAGTTCTTTGGCGCGGGCGCTACGGCGCTGACGGTGGGCGACCGCGCGACGATTTCCAACATGACGCCGGAGTTCGGGGCGACCGCAGCACTGTTCTACATCGATCGGCAGACCATCGACTACCTGACCTTGACCGGCCGCGAGGACGCGCAGGTCAGGCTGGTCGAGCACTACGCGAAGACCACCGGGCTGTGGGCCGATGATCTGGCCACGGCGGAGTACGAGCGGGTTCTGAGCTTCGACCTGTCCAGCGTGGTACGCAACCTGGCCGGCCCATCCAACCCGCACAAGCGCGTGGCCACTAGCGATCTGGCCGACCGTGGCATCGCCGCGCATTGGGAGGCGGTGCCAGGGCAGATGCCGGATGGCGCGGTGATCATCGCGGCGATCACCAGCTGCACCAATACCAGCAATCCACGCAACGTTATCGCCGCCGGCCTGCTGGCGCGCAACGCCAATGCGCGCGGGCTTGTACGCAAGCCGTGGGTGAAAACCTCGCTGGCGCCGGGCTCCAAGGCGGTGCAGCTGTATCTGCAAGATGCCGGGCTGCTGCCGGAGCTCGAACAGCTGGGCTTCGGTATCGTCGCCTTCGCCTGCACCACCTGCAATGGCATGAGTGGCGCGCTCGATCCGGAGATCCAGCGCGAAGTGATCGAGCGCGACCTGTATGCCACGGCGGTGCTGTCGGGCAACCGCAACTTTGACGGCCGCATCCATCCCTATGCCAAGCAAGCGTTCCTGGCTTCGCCGGCGCTGGTGGTGGCCTATGCGATCGCCGGTACCATCCGCTTCGATATCGAGAAGGACGTACTCGGATTGGATCACCACGGACAGCCGGTTCGGCTGAAGGATCTGTGGCCCAGCGACGAGGAGATCGATGCGATCGTCAAGGCCAGCGTCAAGCCCGAGCATTTTCGCCAGGTCTACGATCCGATGTTCGCGCGCAGCGTCCGGGCCGGGCCGAGGATCGATCCGCTGTATGCCTGGCGTGAGCAGAGTACCTACATCCGCCGCCCACCCTATTGGGAGGGCGCGCTGGCCGGTGTGCGTACGCTCTCGGGGATGCGCCCGCTGGCGGTGCTCGGCGACAACATCACCACCGATCATCTGTCGCCGTCCAATGCGATCCTGGCCGACAGCGCTGCGGGCGAATACCTGGCGAAGATGGGCCTGCCGGAAGAGGATTTCAATTCCTATGCAACCCATCGTGGCGATCACCTCACCGCGCAGCGCGCCACCTTTGCCAACCCGAAACTGATCAACGAAATGGCAGTGGTGGACGGGCAGGTGAAGCAGGGTTCGCTAGCGCGGATCGAGCCGGAAGGGCGGGTCGTGCGCATGTGGGAAGCCATCGAGACCTATATGGCGCGCAAGCAGCCGTTGCTGATCGTGGCCGGTGCCGATTACGGCCAGGGCTCGTCGCGCGATTGGGCGGCGAAGGGCGTGCGCCTGGCGGGGGTGGAGGCGATCGTGGCCGAAGGCTTCGAGCGCATCCATCGCACCAACCTTGTCGGCATGGGCGTGCTGCCGCTGGAATTCGAGCCCGGCACCGACCGCATGACGCTGCGCATCGATGGTAGCGAGCGTTTCGACGTGCTCGGCGAGCGCAGCCCGCGTGCGACGCTCACCCTGGTGCTGACGCGGCGCAACGGCGAGCGGCTGCAAGTGCCGGTGACCTGCCGGCTGGATACCGCCGAGGAAGTGGCGATCTACGAGGCGGGCGGTGTATTGCAACGCTTCGCGCAGGATTTTCTCGAGGGTCGCCAATCGGGCGCCGGAAGGCCTGTGTTGGAACCGGCACAAGCGCACTAGCGCGCGGCTTCTTTCTTACTTTCCAACCCCGGCCTTCGCAATGTCCGA
>JAATFS010000247.1 GCA_015655035.1 Lysobacterales bacterium
CGTGCGGCGGGCATCCACTTGATCCTGGCCACCCAGCGCCCATCGGTGGATGTGATCACCGGCTTGATCAAGGCCAACATCCCCACCCGCATCGCGTTCCAGGTCAGCTCCAAGATCGATTCGCGCACCATTCTCGACCAGTCCGGCGCGGAGACCTTGCTCGGCCATGGCGACATGCTGTACCTGCCGCCGGGCACGGCGATGCCGGATCGCGTGCATGGCGCTTTCGTCAGCGACGAAGAGGTCCACCGGGTGGTGGAGCACCTCAAGGCCAGCGGCCCGACCTCGTACATCGAGGGCGTGCTGGACGAGGTACAGACCATGGGCGACGGCGTCGTGGTGGGCGCTACCGGCCTGCCGGAAAGCAACAGCGGCGGCGGCGATGAATCCGACCCGCTGTACGACGAGGCCCTGCGCATCGTCACCGAAACCCGGCGCGCCTCGATCTCCGGCGTGCAGCGCCGGCTCAAGATCGGCTACAACCGTGCCGCTCGCCTGATCGAGGCCATGGAAGCGGCCGGTGTGGTCAGCTCGCCAGAGCACAACGGCGACCGTACCGTACTGGCACCGCCGCCGCCCAAGTGACGGCGTGTCGTGTCCGGCCCCTGCGCGCAGGGGCGGCAGGGACGACCGGGCACTAACAACCGGACAGCGCCTGCGCATTCATCTTGCAGGCCGCAGAATTCCACCATTGCTCTTACGGATGATCCCGATGCATCGCTCGCTCCGTTATGCCGTTTTTGCGACCTTGCTGTTTGCCGGCACCGCTGCTGCCGGTGCTCGCGACGAGCTCGACAGCTTCACCCGCGGCCTGAAAGGCCTGGATGGACAGTTCAGCCAGCAGGTGCTCGACCCCAAGGGCAAGTTGAAGGAACACTCCAGCGGGCAGGTCGCACTGTCGGCGCCGCGCCAGTTTCGCTGGGAATACGACAAGCCGTACAAGCAACTGATAGTCGCCGACGGCAAGAAGGTCTGGGTGTTCGATCCCGACCTGGAGCAGGTCACGGTGCGTGCGCAAGGCCAGGAAGAGCAGAACAGCCCATTGACGGCGCTGATCGACCCATCGCGGCTGGATAGGCAGTACGACGTCAGCGAGGAAGCCAGTGCCCGTGACGGCCTGCAATGGCTGTCGCTGACCCCCAAGGTCGGGATCGAGGCGAGCTTCGAGGTTGCCACGCTTGGCTTTGGCAAGGATGGGTTGGCGCGGATGGAAGTCGTAGACGCCCTTGGCCAGCGCACCACCATCAGCTTCAGCGGGTGGAAGCGCAATCCTGCGTTCGCCGCCGATACCTTCCGCTTCACCCCGGGCAAGAACGTGGACGTGGTCGGCGACGGGCAATAATCCGACCCAGGCCTGCACCCTGGCGGGAAGCAGGCCTGTCCAATCGCATGACACGCCCCTGCCGGCCGCTTCGCGGTTTGCGATGGGGCCGATGCCCGCACGATAGAATGGGCGCGTGGCAAGAAACCATTTCCCCAGTTCAGACACCGCCGATCTGCTGAGCGTGGATCGCGACAACATGCGCCCGCTGGCCGAGCGAATGCGCCCACGCACGCTCGACGAGATGGTCGGGCAGAAGCGCCTGCTCGCGCCCACCACCGCGCTGCGGCGTGCGGTCGAGTCCGGGCGCGTGCACTCGATGATCCTGTGGGGCCCTCCGGGGTGCGGCAAGACCACGCTGGCGCTGCTGCTGGCGCACTACGCCGATGCCGAGTTCCGCGCCATCTCGGCGGTGCTGTCCGGCCTGCCGGAGGTGCGCCAGGTATTGGCCGAGGCCGCGCAGCGCTTTGCCGGTGGCCGCCGCACCGTACTTTTCGTCGACGAGGTGCACCGCTTCAACAAGGCCCAGCAGGATGCGTTCCTTCCGCATATCGAACGCGGCACGATTATTTTTGTAGGTGCGACCACCGAGAACCCGTCCTTCGAGCTGAATTCGGCATTGCTGTCGCGCTGCCGCGTGCACGTGCTCGAACCGGTATCGCCACAGGACATCGTCGAAGCACTGCAACGCGCGCTGCACGACCCCGAGCGCGGGCTGGGAGAAAGCGCGATCCGGATTTCGGACGAATCGCTGCTGGAGATCGCCGGGGCCGCCGATGGCGACGTCCGCCGTGGCCTGACCCTGCTGGAAATCGCCGCCGAGCTGGCCGAAGGCGAGGACGGCCAGATCACGCCGCAAACCTTGCTACAAGTGCTGGCCGACCGCACCCGCCGTTTCGACAAGGGCGGCGAGCAGTTCTACGACCAGATCTCGGCACTGCACAAATCGGTGCGCAGTTCGAACCCGGACGCGGCGCTCTATTGGCTCACGCGAATGCTCGATGGCGGCTGCGATCCGGCCTACCTGGCACGGCGCCTGACCCGTATGGCGATCGAGGACATCGGCCTGGCCGATCCACGCGCGCAGTCGATGGCGCTTGAGGCTTGGGATATCTACGAGCGACTGGGCAGCCCCGAAGGCGAGCTGGCGTTCGCGCAACTGGTGCTCTACCTGGCCAGTACCGCCAAGTCGAATGCGGGTTACGCCGCTTTCAATCTGGCCAAGGCCGAAGTGCGCGAGACCGGCACCCAGGAAGTACCGCTGCACCTGCGCAATGCGCCGACCAAGCTGATGAAAAACCTGGGTTACGGCAAGGAGTACCAGTACGACCATGATGCCGAAGGCGGCATTGCGCTCGACCAGACCGGCTTTCCGGACGCAATGGGCGAACGCGTGTATTACCAGCCAGTGCCACGCGGCATGGAAATAAAACTCAAGGAAAAGCTAGACCGATTGCGCGAGGCGAGGGCACAGGCCCGTGCAGGCAAGGGCAGCAAGCCGCAGGCATGATCCTTTTTCACGGAATGGGCGCCAAGATGGCGTTGTTGGTCGCAACGTCGGCGGCGCGGCGGGAGGAAGCCGACGTCCTTTCCGAGCGCCGCGCGGCGCCGATCCCTGCCTAGGAACCGCGATGACGACTGCCTGCATCTACTGGCCATCAAGCTCGCCCGCGCCGATACAGGACCACCGCGCATGAACCCGGCGATCTGGTGGCAGCAACTCCTGCTGGCGATGGCCGGCGGCGCGCTTGGCTCCGGCCTGCGCTTCGCGATCGGCGCCAGCCTGCTGCAGCGCTTTGGCGGCGGCTTCCCGTGGGGGACGTTGGCAGTGAACCTGGTCGGCTCCTTCGTCGCCGGGTTCCTGATGATCTGGCTGGATGCGCGCGGCCCGTCGAGCTGGCCTTGGCGGGCGCTGCTGATCGTCGGCGTGGCAGGCGGACTGACCACGTTCTCGTCGCTGATGATCGAATGCCTGGTGTTCGCCCGTACCGAGCGCTCGGCAATGATCGGGCTGTACCTGGGAATCACCCTGCTTGCCGGACTGGTGCTGGTATTCCTGGGCGCGCGGCTGGGCTCGTTGGTAGTGGCCACGCGCGCCGGTTAAGCCGCGATGTGGCGGGCGCGATGTCAACGACGTTGCGGATAACAGCCCGCTTCCGAGGGCGGCACCGAAGGCGCGGAAATCGGCAGCGCCGATGCGCTGGCCCCGAAGGTCTTACATCGCAAAACCTTCGGGGCGAGCCCGCGCAGCGGGTTGGATCACAGCGCCTCGATGATTCCCGCCGCGCCCATGCCGGTGCCGATGCACATCGTCACCATGCCGTACTTCTGCTGGCGCCGGCGCAGGCCATGCACGAGGGTCGCGGTACGGATCGCACCGGTGGCGCCCAGCGGATGGCCCAGCGCGATTGCGCCGCCCAATGGATTGACCTTGGACGGATCCAGCTGACTGTCACGGATCACCGCCAGCGACTGCGCCGCGAAGGCTTCGTTGAGCTCGATCCAATCCAACTGATCCTTGCTCAGGCCGGCTTGCTTGAGCGCCTTGGGAATCGCTGCGATCGGGCCGATGCCCATTACTTCGGGGCGAACACCCGCCACCGAAAAACTGACGAAGCGCGCCAGCGGCGTCAGCCCGTAATCCTTGATCGCCTGTTCCGAGGCCAGCAGCACCGCACCGGCACCATCGCTCATCTGCGAGGAATTGCCGGCGGTGACGCTGCCGCCGAACTGCCCGTTGCGGAACACCGGGCGCAGCTTGCCCAGGCCCTCGATCGAGGTATCGGGGCGCGGACCTTCATCGGTATCGACCTGCTTCTTGCGCAACTGGATGGTGTTGCCCGACAACTCGGCCAGGTGCGACTGGATTTCGTAGGGACTGATCTCGTCACGGAACTCGCCAGCCGCGATCGCCGCCAACGCCTTCTGGTGCGAGGCCAGGGCGAACGCGTCCTGCTGGTCGCGCGAGACCTTCCACTCTTCGGCCACTTTCTCGGC
>JAATFS010000310.1 GCA_015655035.1 Lysobacterales bacterium
AATCGAACTCGCAGGCCTGGCCGATGACGATCGGGCCGGCGCCGATGATGAGGATGGTTTTCAGGTCAGTGCGCTTAGGCATCTCAGTTCTTCTCCATCAGCGCAACGAAACGATCGAACAAGGGAGCGACATCGTGTGGTCCGGGTGACGCTTCAGGGTGGCCCTGGAAGCTGAAGGCGGGGGCGTCGGTCAGGGCGATGCCCTGGTTGGTGCCGTCGAACAGCGAACGGTGGGTCACGCGCACGTTGGCCGGCAGCGACGCCTCGTCCACCGCAAAGCCGTGGTTCTGCGAGGTGATCATCACCCGGCCGTGCTGGCCGTCCTGCTCGGTCAGGTCCTGGACCGGATGGTTGGCGCCGTGGTGGCCGGTGGCCATCTTCAGCGTGCGCGCACCGGCGGCCAGCGCCAGCAACTGGTGACCCAGGCAGATACCGAAGGTCGGGATCTTGCGCGCGATCAGCTCTTTGATCGCAGCGATGGCGTAATCGCAGGGTTCCGGATCACCGGGGCCGTTGGACAGGAACACGCCATCGGGCTTCAGCGCCAGCACCTCGGCCACCGGCGTCTGCGCCGGCACCACGGTGACGTCGCAGCCACGCTCGGCGAGCATGCGCAGGATGTTCAGCTTCACGCCGTAGTCGTAGGCCACGACCTTGTACTTCGGTGCGGCCTGCACGAATTCGTTGGTATCCAGGCTCAACTGGCCCTCGCGCCAGGCATAGGCCTTTTCGGTGGAAACCACCTTGGCCAGGTCCATGCCCTTCAGGCCGGGGAACTTGCGCGCCGCTTCCAACGCCTTTTCGACGTCGATGTCGCCGGCCATCAGCGCGCCGTTCTGCGCCCCCTTCTCGCGCAGCAGGCGGGTCAGCTTGCGGGTATCGATGCCGGCGATGGCGACGATGCCGCGCGCGGCCAGCCACGCCGGCAACGAGACCTGGCTGCGCCAGTTGCTGGGGCGGCGCGGCACCTCGCGCACGATCAGGCCGGCGGCCCAGACCTTGCTGGCCTCGTCGTCCTGGTCGGTGAAACCGGTGTTGCCGATATGGGGATAGGTCAGCGTGACCATCTGACGGGCGTAGGATGGATCGGTCAGGATTTCCTGATAGCCGGTCATGGCGGTGTTGAACACCACTTCGCCGACGGAAAGGCCGTGGGCGCCTACGGATTCGCCCTCGAACACGGTGCCGTCTTCGAGGACAAGGATTGCGGGTTGGGTCACGTGGATCTCGCTATGGCTGCCTGGGACTCCGATGCGCACCGGCCAAAATCCGGTTGCAGCAAAGCGCGGACACGGTGCGGGGACCGGTCCGACGCTAGGTTCGGGCAAGCGAGAATTGTAGCGACAAGTCCTGCTTCATGCCAGCGTGAATACGTGCGCCAAACCCACCTTTGCGTTGCCTGTGATTCAGGCAGCAGCCATGCGCAGGCCAACGCCCCCTTAGCCGATCAGGTCCCGCACCCGGTAGCTGGCCGGCGGCTTGCCCAGCAGGCGCTTGGCGGCATGCAGGGCGCCGCGCGCAAAGATGTCGCGGTTGCTGGCGCGGTGCACCAGCTCGATGCGCTCACCCAATCCAGTGAACTGCACCAGATGCTCGCCGACGATGTCGCCGGCACGCAGGCTGGCAAAGCGCGGCTGCGCTCCACTGCTGGTGGCGGCCTCGCCGAGGGTCAGGGCGGTGCCCGACGGCGCGTCCTGCTTGTGCACGTGGTGCGACTCGACGATGTCGCAATCCCAGCCCGGCAAGGTGCCGGCAGCGCGCTCGACCAGGTCGGTCAGCACCGCCACGCCAAGGCTGAAATTGGACGCCCAGACCAGCGGGATGGCCTGCGCCGCATCGGTCAGCGCGATTCGTTGCGCGTCGTCGAGCCCGGTGGTTCCGGACACCAGCGGCGCACCGCGTTGCACGCTCAGCGCCAGAATCGGCGAAAAGCCGTTGGGCAGGCTGAAGTCGATCGCCACGTCGAACGCCGGCACGCCGGCCAGCTCGCTGGCGGCGAAGTACGGTACGCCATCGATCACGCGCTGTGCGGGCGAACGACCGACGACAGCGGCCACGACCTCCAGCGCACTGTCTTCGGCCGCCAGCCGCAACAGCGCCTTGCCCATGCGACCAGAGGCGCCATGGATGAGAATTTTCAGGGGGGATGCGTTCATGTGTGCAGGCTAGCTGTTCATGGCGTGGATCGACAAGGTGTGATTTATCCGATCAAGGCGATGTGACACTCCGTCGCGCACGGCGGCATCGGCCCACCCTGCCCTTCACCATTGATCGCATTGCAGCGGCGACGCATGCCTGCCATGCACCTGCCCGCAGGTGGCGGCTCAGCGCTTGGGTGGCGTAGGTCCGCAGTTGTCGCAACCGCCGCAAGCACCGCCGCTGCCCGTGGCAGGCGGAGCCACCTTCCTGCCGATCGACTGCAACCATGGCGGACGTCCCGACCTGACCAGTTGTAGCGCAATCGAGCTGCGCAACTTGCGCGCGGTGCCGGGGAACTGCTTTTTCAGCACCACCCACGCGCTGACCACGACTGCCAATGCAATCACCAGGTATTGCAGCAGCAGCGAAAGTGCCACGACTCAGCCCGCCCCCAGCAACACCGCGACCTGGTAGGTCAGCAGCGATGCCAGATAGGCCAACGCGAACAGATACAGCGTGGCATACGCCATCTGCTTCCACGAGTTGGTCTCGCGCTTGATGGTGGCCAGGGTGGAAATGCACATTGGCGCGTAGATGTACCAGACCAGCAGCGACAGCGCCGTGGCCAGCGACCAGCCGTCGCTGATCAGCGGCGACAGTGCTTGCGCGGCGGCATCGTCATCGGCAGCCGACAGCGCGTAGACCGTCGCCAGCGACGCCACCGCCACCTCACGCGCCGCCATGCCCGGGATCAGTGCGATACATATCTGCCAATTGAAGCCCAGCGGCGCGAAGAACACCGCCAGCACATGGCCGATACGGCCTGCGAAGCTGTAATCGATTGCCGGCAGCGTCGCATCGACCGGCGCGGCCGGGAACGACAACAGGAACCACAGCAGCACGGTCAGCGCCAGAATGATGCCGCCGACGCGCTTGAGGAAGATCATGCCGCGCTCCCACAACCCCAGTGCCAGATCGCGCAGGTGCGGGATGCGGTAGGACGGCAGCTCCAGCATCAACGGGTGCTCGCTCTTATCGCGGCGCCACTTCTTCATCGTCCAGGACACCGCCAGCGCACTGACGATCGCCGCTGCATACAGTCCGAACAGCACCAGCCCCTGCTGATTGAACACACCCCAGATCCGCTTTTGCGGAATGAAGGCGCCGATCAGCAGCGCATAGACCGGAAGCCGCGCCGAACACGTCATCAACGGCGCAACCAGGATCGTCGCCAGGCGATCACGCGGGTCCTGAATGCTGCGCGTGGACATGATGCCGGGCACCGCACAGGCGAAGCTGGAGAGCAGCGGGATGAATGAGCGCCCGGACAAGCCCGCCGAGGACATCATGCGATCGAGCAGGAACGCGGCGCGCGGCAGGTAGCCGGATTCCTCCAGCGCCAGGATGAAGGCAAACAGGATCAGGATCTGTGGCAGGAAGATCACCACCCCGCCCAGGCCGGCGATGATGCCGTCCACCAGCAGGCTGTTGAGCGGACCCGCCGGCAGCGTCGCCCCGACCCACTCGCCCAGCGCACCGGTGCCGGCATCGATCAGGTCCATCATTGGCGTGGCCCAGGCATATACCGCCTGGAAGATCAGGAACATCACCGCTGCCAGGATCGCCAGCCCGAACACCGGGTGCAGCAACCAGCGATCCAGCGCGTCGTCCACGCGCGAGGTGCGACTGGGCATCGATACCGCGGCTGCCAGGATGGCGCGGACCTGCGCGTGATAGTTGCCGTCTGCCGGGGTCTCGAAGCTGGGCGCAGACAGGGTCGGCGCCAGCGTGTCGATGCTCTCGACCAGGGCCTGCGCACCGTTGCGGCGCACCGCCACGGTTTCGACCACCGGCACGCCCAGCGCCTGCTGCAGTGCCGCACGGTCGATATGGATGCCGCGCCGCTGCGCGGCGTCGACCATGTTGAGAGCCACGATCATCGGCCGCCCAAGCTCACGCAGTTCTAATGCAAAGCGCAGGTGCAGGCGCAGGTTGGTGGCATCGACCACGCATACCAGCACGTCCGGCGCAGCCTCGCCCGGATAGAAGCCACGGCAAAGATCGCGGGTGACGGCCTCGTCCAGGCTGGCCGGCTGCAGGCTGTAAGCCCCCGGCAGATCGAGCACCGCGAACTCGCGGCCGGACGGCGCGCGCAGCAGCCCCTCCTTGCGCTCCACTGTCACGCCGGAGTAGTTGGCAACTTTCTGCCGGCTACCGGTCAGCTGATTGAACAGCGCGGTCTTGCCACAGTTGGGGTTGCCTACCAGCGCCAGTCGCAATGTCGCGGTTTGAGTCATGCCCCGGCCCCTTGCTCACGCACCCTGATGCGTTGCGCTTCGCTGCGCCGCAGCGCGAAACGGGTGTAGCCCACCTGCACCAGCAGCGGCTCGCGCCCTACCGGCCCGGTCGTCAGTACGGTGACCTCTTCGCCAGTGACGAAGCCCAGCTCGCGCAGTCGCCGGGCGATCACGTCGTTGGGCTGACGGTCCTCCACGGATTCCACGATGGCGGTACGGCGCAACGGCATATCGGACAACGTCACAAGACGCTCTAAATGATGGGAACGATTCTCAAATTCTACCATCGACGCAGTGCGTCATGGTCTCTTGCTCGGAGCTGGCTATGATGATCGACGTATCCTCCAGGACGCTGCCGCGCATGCCACATCCCGTATTGATTGCCGAGGATCGCGGTCCGGTGAGGACACTCCGGCTTAACCGCCCCACACTGCATAACGCCTTCGACGCCGAACTGGTTGCCGTGTTGACCCAGGCACTGCTGGACGCTGCCCAGGCAACGGCCATCCGTGTAGTGGTGTTGGCCGGTGCTGGCAGTTCGTTCTCGGCCGGGGCGGACCTGCAGTGGATGCGCGGCATGATCGCGGCCAGCGAGGCCGACAACCGCGCCGATGCGCTGGCGCTGGCGCGCTTGCTGCGCACTCTGGACGAACTGCCAAAGCCCACCATTGCCCGCGTCCACGGCCCGGCCTATGGCGGCGGCGTAGGCCTGGTGGCCGCTTGCGACATCGCCATCGGCAGCACCGAGACCCGCTTCGGGCTCACCGAGAGCCGGCTGGGCCTGCTGCCGGCGGTGATTTCTCCCTATGTCATCGCCGCGATCGGGGCGCGCCAGGCGCGGCGTTGGTTCGCCACCGCCGAGACTTTCGACGCTGCGGTCGCCCAGTCGCTGGGGCTGTTGCACCAGGTGGTGATCGGCAACCAGCTCGACCAGGCCATCGATCATCAGGTGAGACTGCTGCTGACGGCCGGCCCGCTCGCCAGCAGCGCGGCCAAGGCACTGGTCGCCCGCGTGGCCAGGGGCGGCGACGCCGACGCGGTCGATGCCGAGAATGCCAGCCTCATCGCCCGACTGCGGGTATCGCCCGAAGGGCAGGAAGGGCTGGGTGCGTTTCTGGACAAGCGCGCACCCGCATGGATGCCGGAGCACGTCTCGTGAGTGCCCCTGCCGCTCCCCGGGTTCTGGATCAGACCGTCGCCGCAGGCTCGGGGGCCGCCGCCGATGACTGATTTCGTGCGCCTGGTCGAGGTCGGCCCACGCGATGGGCTGCAGAATGAGAAGCAGTCGGTCGCCACCGCCGACAAGATCGAGTTGATCGACCGCCTGTCGGCGACCGGGCTGCGGACGATAGAGGCCACCAGCTTCGTCAGTCCCCGCTGGATTCCGCAATTGGCCGATGCGGCCGAGGTCTATGCGGGAATCCGGCGCCGGCCCGGCATCGGCTATCCGGTATTGGTCCCCAACGAACAGGGTTACGCCCGCGCCCGCGCCGCCGGGGCCGACGAAGTGGCCGTATTTGCCGCTGCGTCCGAGGCTTTCAGCCGCACCAACATCAACGCCAGCATCGATGCATCCATCGAACGCTTCCGTCCGATCCTGGCGCGCGCGCGCGCCGACCGGATAAACGTTCGCGGCTATGTGTCCACGGTACTGGGCTGCCCGTACCAGGGCGCGGTACCGGTGGCTGCGGTCGTGGACGTCGCCACCCGGCTGTACCGGCTCGGCTGCTACGAGATATCGCTGGGCGACACCATCGGCGTCGGCACCCCGCGCGCCGCGCGCGCGCTGCTGCGAGCGGTGGCGCAGTCGGTGCCGATCGAGGCGCTGGCGGTGCATTTCCACGATACCTACGGCCAGGCGCTGGCGAACATCGACGCCTGCCTGGAAGAAGGTGTGCGCGTGGTCGATGCGGCGGTATCCGGCGCTGGCGGCTGCCCGTACGCCAAGGGCGCCAGTGGCAACGTCGCCAGCGAGGACGTGGTCTATCTGCTGCACGGCCTCGGCATGCAAACGGGGGTCGATCTGGGCGCGCTGGCCGCCACCGGGCGTTGGCTGGCCGCCCTGCTGGGACGCGAGACCGGCAGCAAGGTCGGCCGGGCCCTGGCCGAACCCGCATAGCGCGGGCGGCGCGCGCCCTGTCGCCTACAGCGTGCATGGACGGCATCGGCTAGAATCGCCGGCCGATCCCAGCGGACCAGGACCATGCAGCCATCTTCCGTACTTGCGCTCGTCAGCGGTGGCGTCTCCGGCCTGGGACTGGCGGTCGCGCAACGCGTGGTGGCCGATGGCGGCAAAGTCGCGCTGTTCGACGTCAATGACGACAAGGGCGCCGATGCGGTCGCCGCGCTTGGCCCGGCCAATGCGCGTTACTTCCGCACCGACGTCGCCGACGAGGACGCCGTCGTGGCCAGTGTCGCCGCCGCGCGCCAGTTCCTGGGCGGGTTGACGCTGGCGGTCAACTGCGCAGGCATCCTCGGCGCCGGTCGCGTGCTCGGCAAGGAAGCGCCGATGCCGCTGGCCACGTTCCGCAACACGGTGCTGGTCAACCTGGTCGGCAGTTTCAACATCGCCAAGGCCGCTGCCGACGTGATGCAGCACAACCCGCCTGGCAACGATGGCGAGCGTGGCTTGATCGTCAATACCGCCTCGGTCGCCGCCTACGAGGGCCAGATCGGGCAGTCCGCCTACGCAGCCAGCAAGGCCGGCGTGGTCGGCATGACCTTGCCGATGGCACGCGAACTGGCACGCTTCGGTATCCGGGTGATGACGATCGCCCCAGGCGTGTTCTGGACGCCGATGGTCGACGGCATGTCCGAGGCAGTACGGCAATCGCTATCGGCGTCGGTCCCGTTCCCGTCCCGGCTCGGCCAGCCGGAAGAGTTCGCCGACACCGTGGCGTTCCTGCTGCGCAACCTCTACCTCAACGGCGAGGTCATCCGCCTCGACGGCGCGGTGCGGTTGGCGTCCAAGTAACGGGACTGGCAAATCCGGACAGGCATCGGCCTGCCACGCAACCCAGCCCCACTTCACCCACCCACTCCAATCCCCAGAAACAGTCCATGAAAGCCAGCGAAATCAAGAAAGGCAACGTCGTCGAGTACAACAACGGCGTGTACCAGATCCGCGACATCGAGCGCAGTTCGCCGCAGGGTCGCGGCGGCAACGTCCGCTTCCGTTTCATCATGTACAGCGTGCCGGGCGGCAACAAGCTCGATGCCAGCTTCGATGCCGACGACAACCTGCCGGAAGTCGAGCTGCTGCGCCGCCTGGCCACCTTCTCTTACAAGGATGGCGACGCATTCGTGTTCCTGGACGATGAGGACTACACCTCGTATGCGCTGGACGCAGATGTGGTCGGCGACGACGCCGGCTATATCACCGAAGGCCTCGGCGGCCTCTACGTACAGGTGATCGACGACCAGCCGGTGGCGGTGCAACTGCCGCAGAGCGTGACCCTGGAAGTGGTCGAGACACCGCCGGAACTGAAGGGCGGCACCGCGACCAAGCGACCGAAGCCGGCCAAGCTCAACACCGGGATCGAGATCATGGTGCCGGAGTACATCAGCAACGGTGAACGCGTGCTGGTCAACACCACCACCGGCGAATTCGCCGGTCGCGCCGACTGATCCTGGCGGCCTGCGCCGGCTGCGGCCGGCGCAGGTGGCCGCTCAGGGGCGAGCCAGTGCCGCTTGCCCGGCGCCCAGCTCGCGCAGGCGCTGGCCTATGAACACGAGATTCTGCTCGGTGCCCTCCAGCGCTGCACGCTGCGACGGCGGCAGCTGCGCGCGTGCCTGCTGTTGCAGCGCCTTCCAGCCATCGCGCAATGCCTGGCTACGTTCGCCGACCTGGCGCGACAGGCCCTCCAGCTCGACGGCCTGAGGTATGCCGTAACCCGATGCCGCCAGCGCCGCCGCCGGCCTTGCCAAGATGCCGGCCTCCCCCAGCAGCCCCTGCAGCGATTGCCGCTGCAACGCACTGCCTTCGTCACGGCCACGCAACAGCCGACGCTTGATGGCGTCGCGCGCCAGCAGCTCATGCCGACGGAACGCAGCCTGTTCGAGCAGCAGCAACGCCGCGCTGGCGCGTAGATCCGCCTGCTCCATCCACGGCCGACGCGCTTGCGGTGGGGCATCCAGCCAATGTTCGACAGTCTGCGGCGGCACCGCCAGGCGCTGCCGGACCACGTCGAACATCGCCTGGTAGTGCGTGGCGGCAGACTCGAAGTAATAGCCGCGCCGGGTCGCCTCGCGGCGATCGGCCAGTACCTGGGTGTCGGCCATTTCCGCGCGCGCCAGGCGCCGCACCAAGCCGCGCGGGGTGATTCCCGACAGCGGCAACGCCGCCAGGCGCGGCACCCCGTCATGCAGCAGCTTGTAGGTCTCCACTGCGCAGTTGTTGCTGACGAAGTAGTAACGGCCGTCGTAGCTCCAATGCACCCGTGCCGCGCGCTCCAGCAGCCCGGCGATCTCGTCGGGGCGCAGCCGCAGCGGCACCGACGACAGCCCCCGCAGCTCGACCTTGGTGTATTCGTCCACCACCTGTTCCAGCGGCAGTACGAACAGCCGCGACGGATAAGAGCCGGTCAGTCCGCGCCAGCTGGATATCTGTACGTCGCCGACATAGGCGCGAAACGACAGTACCCGGTGGTACTGCAAATCCATGCGGCAGTCGGGCCCAGGCGCCCGGCCGGGCGCGCAGATCACCAGGCGCAGCATGCTGTGACCCCAGCGGCTCATCGCCTGCGCATTGCCCTCGGCCAGCAGATAGTCAACTGCGTAGACTCGTGCCGGATCCAGCGTCAGTAGCGACACCTCGCCTTCGTTGCTGTCGGCTTGCAGATACGGCAAAGCTGTCGCGCAGGCGGAGGCCGCACGCTGCGGCGCACCCAGGCGGGTATCGAACCACGCGTGCAACGCCGGCCGACGGCAGCGGTAATCGGGATCGAGTAGGTAATGCTCCAGATTCACCGCAACGAACTCGGCAGGGCTGTGCAATTCGTAACGATCCGGACTGCGATCGCGAAAT